>VGCB01000078.1 GCA_016870235.1 Actinomycetota bacterium
TGATCGAAGCGGCGACGGGGACCGAGCCGCGGACGATGCGCGACCGCGCGCTCGTCGAGCTCCTCTACGGCGCGGGCCTCCGTGTCTCGGAGGCGGTCGGGCTCGTCAAGGGCGGGGTCGATCTGGAGGGCCGGATCGTCCGCGTCACCGGCAAGGGCGGCAAGGAGCGGATCGTGCCGCTCGGACGGCCGGGCGTCGAGGCGCTCCGTTGCTACCTGGCGCTCGGCCGACCGCACCTCGACCGCCGCCACCGGCCCGACCTCTTCCTCAACGCCCGCGGGGGCGCGCTTACACGGGCCGGCGCCTTCCTGATCCTGCGGAAGCTCGCCGATCGGGCCGGGCTCGATCCGGGCCGCGTCCACCCCCATCTCCTCCGCCACTCCTTCGCGACGCATCTCCTCGAGGGCGGTGCGGACCTGCGCTCGGTGCAGGAGATGCTCGGCCATGCCGACCTCTCGACGACGGAGCGGTACACGCACATCTCGGACCGCCTGCGCCGGGAGACGTACTTCCGCGCACACCCGCACGCGCGGCGGCGGCCGGTCCCGGCCCCGTCGGGCGACAGGGCGTCCTGACGAGAGATCACCCTCATGTGAGGGACGCCCGCTGCCGATAACGCGGGTGCATGAGCCAGCAGATCATCACCACCGTCGCTCTCGGCCTCGGCGTCACGTGGACGATGCTGTTCGCCGGCACCAAGAAGAAGATGCTGGCGCTCAAGTCGAAGCGCCGCCGCTGCCCCTCGTGCGGCAGGGTGATCGACGGCAGGGTCTGCGACCGCCATCGCGGCGCGGA
The DNA here is from genome assembly GCA_016870235.1 of Actinomycetota bacterium. The sequence goes on from VGCB01000078.1 coordinate 796, forward strand.
CGCGTAGCCCCGGCCCCGGCCTACGCCTCCACCGACTCCGCCAGCGCGATCGCCCGCGCGACCGTCTCCTCGTCTGCCCCGACGAGCGTGAGATGCCCGACCTTCCGCCCCGGCCGCGGATCCTTGCCGTAGAGATGGACGTGCAGGCCCGGGATCGCTGCGAGCCGCTCCGCCGCGGGGATCCCACCGACGAGGTTGACCATGACGGTCGTCGCCCGCGCGGCCGTCTCGCCGAGCGGGAGCCCGACCACGGCCCGCAGGTGGTTCTCGAACTGGCTCGTGCGGGCGCCGTCGATCGTCCAGTGGCCGGAGTTGTGGACACGCGGGGCGAACTCGTTCGCGAGCAGACGGCCGTCGACGTCGAACAGCTCGACGGCGAGGACGCCGACGTAGTCGAGCTCGAGGAGCAACCGCCGCGCGATCTCCTCCGCCTCGCGCTGGGGGGCCTCGGCGGCCGGCGCCCATGAGACGCGCAGGATCCCGCCGCGGTGGACGTTCTCGGTCACCGGCCAGAAACGCGTCTCGCCGTCGCGGCCGCGGACGGCGACGACCGAGAGCTCTCGGTCGAAGGCCAGCAGCTCCTCCGCGATTTCGTCCTCGCCCATCGGCCCCGCCTGCGCGACGAGCCGCTGCCCCTTGCCGTCGTACCCGAGGCGCCGGCTCTTCACGATCGCCGGCAGGCCCGTGTCCGCGAGACTTCCGAACCTCGCCGTCGGGATCCCGAGCCGGCGGAAGAGCTGCTTCTCGCGCAGCCGATCCTGACCCTCCTCGAGCGCCCGCGCGCCGGGGATCGCCCTCGCGCGCCCGGCCGCTGCGACCGGAACGTTCTCGAACTCGTAGGTGACGGCGTCGGCGCCGTCGGCGAGCCGGTCGAGCGCGTCGGGGTCGTCGTACGCGCCGACGATCAGCTCTCCCACCTCGCCCGCGCACGCGTCGGGCGCCGGGTCGAGGAAGCGGCACTCGACGCCGATGCGCGCGCCGGCCTGCCCGAGCATGCGCCCGAGCTGGCCGCCGCCGATCACGCCGACGAGCGGCATGCCCGATTCGGAGGCCAGATCGGCATTCGCGTGGCGGTCTACCCCGCGGCCGGATCGGGCGAGCCGAGCACCGCGTCGGTCTGCGCCGTGCGATAGGCGCGCAACCGCGCCGCGACGGCGGCGTCGGTGGTGGCGAGGATCGCCGCCGCGAGGAGCGCCGCGTTGACGGCCCCTGCGCGACCGATCGCGAGCGTCGCCACCGGGATCCCTGCCGGCATCTGCACGATCGAGAGCAGCGAGTCGATCCCCGAGAGCGCCTTGGACTCGACCGGAACCCCGAGCACGGGCAACTGGGTCTTCGCGGCCGCCATCCCGGGGAGGTGCGCAGCGCCGCCCGCGCCGGCGACGATCACCCGCAAGCCGCGCTCCGCCGCCGTCGCCGCGTAGTCGAAGAGAAGGTCGGGGGTGCGGTGGGCGGACACCACTCGCTGCTCGAACGGGATCCCGAGCTCGACGAGCGTGTCGGCGGCGTGCCGCATCGTCTCCCAGTCGGAGCGGGAGCCCATGATCAGCCCGACCAGGGGCGCAGCAGCCACGGGCGAACCCTATCCGCAGCGGCCGCGCGCCGACCGGCTCTCGGCGACGGCCTACCGCTTCAGGTTCTGCTTCTTCGTCAGCAGCAGCGCGACCTTCCGTGCCGAGTCGCGCACCTCGCGGTCTTGCTCGTCGTCGGCGGCGATCCCGTCGAGGATCCGGATCGTGTCCGCCTGCGGCGTCCCGTTCTTGAAGCAGAAGATCGCGAGGCGCCGCACCGCCTGGTTGGGGTCGCGCGCCGCGATCTCGTTGAGCAGCGGGCGGAAGCCGTTGACGTCGCCGGGGTGGTCGCGCGACAGCGTCTCCAGCGAGATCAGCGCGGCGCCGCGCACGGCGGGGCTCTCGTCGTCGAGCCCGCGCCGGAGCAGCTCGAGCTTGGCACGGAAGCGGAACAGCGCGATCGACCGGTAGCCGAGCACGCGGAGGCGGTAGTCGGCATCGCGGGCCACCGCCTCGATCTCGTCGTCCCACTGCGCGCGAAGCGCCGCGAGCTCCCGCTCACGTCCCTCCGCCGCGTGCGCCTCCGCGAGCTTGCCGGCCTCCTCGAGGTTCACCGGCGGGCGCTCGGCTCTCAGCTCTTGACCGAGGCGAGGCTGCGGGGCGCCGGGCCGACGTACTTCGCCGACGGACGCACGAGCCGCGCCAGGCGCTTCTGCTCGAGGATGTGCGCCGACCAGCCCGCCGTTCGCGAGCACCCGAACATCGCAGGCGCGAGCTGCGCGGGAACGCCGGCCACGTCGAGCACGACGGCCGACCAGAACTCGACGTTCGTCGCGAGCACGCGATCGGGCTTGCGCCGGTGCAGCTCCGCGAGCGCGACGTTCTCGAGCTCCTCCGCGACGTCGAACCGGGGCGAGCCGAGCTTCTTCGAGGTGCCGCGCAGCAGCCGGGCGCGCGGGTCCTCGGCGCGGTAGACACGGTGACCGAAGCCCATCAGGCGCTCGCCCGAGTCGAGCAGGTTCACCAGGTAGCTCTCGACGCTGTCCGCCGCAGCGGCCGCGTCCAGCATCGGCAGGACCCGCGCCGGCGCGCCGCCATGGAGGGGGCCGGAGAGCGCACCGACCGCCGACGACAGCGCAGCGGCGCAGTCCGCGCCGGTCGAGGTGACGACGCGGGCGGTGAAGGTCGACGCGTTCAGCCCGTGCTCGGCCGCGCAGATCCAGTAGGTGTCGATCGCCTCCACGTGCCGCGGGTCCGCCTCGCCGCGCCACTCGAGGAGGAAGCGCTCCGCCACGGTCTTCCCCTGCGCGACGAGACCGGCCGGAACCTTGCTCTTGTGCCCGTCGGCGAGACGGGCCGACTGCGCGGCGACCGAGAGCATCGTCGCCGAGACGCGACGCAGGTCCGCCTCGGCCTGCTCGTCGGAGATGTCGATCACCTTCTGCAGGTCCCACAGGCCCGACAGCCGTGCCGTCACCCACTGGAGGTCGGCGGGAGTGTCGCCGGTGAGCCCGTCGACCTCGACCGGCTCGACCGGCTCGAGACCCTTGTCCGGGTCGCCGTCGACGAGCAGGCCCCACACCTTCTCGAACGGGATGTGCCCGACGAGGTCTTCGATGTCGACGCCGCGATAGCGCAGGGCGCCGCCGTCGCGATCCGGCTCCGCGATCTCGGTCTCGAAGGCAACGACGCCCTCGAGGCCAGGCTTGAAGTCGCTCATCGGTCGATCCTCTTCTCGTTCGATCCAGGGGGCTTGATCTCGGTCGGACGGTACCTGAGTCGTCGAGAAGACCGTGCCACTATCCTCCGCCGCACGGCGCGTCCGCGCGCATCCAGCCACTGTGGCCTGTGCGCCCTCGCACGGCCGGACAAAGGAGCACCCGTCAATGAACGGTAGGAAGAAGGTCACCGTCGTCGGTGCCGGGAACGTCGGCGCCACCTGCGCGCTCGAGGTGGCGCGTCGCGACTACGCCGACGTCGTCCTCGTCGACATCGTCCCGAACTTCCCGCAGGGCAAGGCGCTCGACATGAACCAGGCCGGCTCGATCCTCGGGTTCGAGCCGAACATCGTCGGGACGAACGGCTACGAGGAGACCACCGGCTCCGACGTCGTCGTGATCACCGCCGGCCTCCCGCGCAAGCCCGGGATGAGCCGCGACGACCTCGTGACGACGAACGAGAAGATCGTCGCCCAGGTGACGACCGCGGTGGTCAAGCGCTCGAAGAACGCGATCATCATCGTCGTCTCGAACCCGCTCGACGCGATGTGCCACGTCGCCCGCGCCGTCTCCAAGTTCCCGAAGGAGCGCGTCGTCGGCATGGCCGGCATCCTCGACACCGCCCGCTTCTCGGCGTTCATTGCTTGGGAGACCGGCTTGTCCGTCAAGGACGTGACCGCGATGGTGCTCGGCGGGCACGGAGACCAGATGGTGCCGGTCGTCTCCGCCACCACCGTCGGCGGCGTCCCGCTCGAGCAGCTCGCCACGAAGGCGAAGATCGCGAAGATGGTGCAGCGCACCCGCGTCGGCGGCGGCGAGATCGTCAAGCTCCTCGGCACCTCCGCCTGGTACGCGCCCGGCGCCGCGGCAGCCCAGATGGTCGACTCGATCTGCCTCGACGAGAAGCGCGTCCTCCCCTGCACCGCCTACCTCGAGGGCGAGTACGGGATCGACGGCCTCTACATGGGCGTGCCGTGCAAGCTCGGCGCCGCCGGCATCGAGGAGATCGTCAAGCTCCGCCTGAGCGCGGCGGAGAAGAAGGAGCTCAAGGCCTCAGCGGCCGCGGTCCAGGAGGTCGTCAACGTGCTCGGTCATCGGTAGGCCGTGGTGGTCTGCGGGGTATGTGCGCGTCCTCGGACGCGTCTGGCTGAAGCCAGACGCGGAGGCTGTGGGGGCCTCCTCAGCCGACGAGCCGCCGTCGTCCCCGCTCGTCAGCCGACGATCAGGTCGGGCGGCGGCAGGAGATCCTCGAGGAGGATCGACGTCCCGCAGCCTGGAGGCTCGACCGTGCCCGAGGTGATGGCGCGGACGCTGCCGTACCGGCCCCTCGCCGGATCGGTGTGGATCACGACCTCACGGCGCACGAGATCGACGACCCAGTACTCGCGCGCGCCCCAGGCGGCGTAGAGGCCGGCCTTCTCGGATAGGTCACGCGCGACGCTCGACCGCGCGACCTCGACGACGAGCGCGACGTCGGCGGGCGTCGGCCACGTCCACCGTCCCTCGCGCACGATCACGTCGGGCTCGAGGAAGCTGTGCTCGCCGATCGGGAGGGTGCTCTGCGAACGCATCTGAAACCCTTCTGGGTAGACGCGCGCCAGCCGGGTCGCGAGCTCGCTCACCGCGCCGGCGTGATCGACGCCCTCAGGGCTCATCTCGACCAGCACTCCGTCGACGAGCTCGACGCGCTCCACCTCGCCGATGATCCCGATCTCCGCCATCCGCAGGACGTCGTCGAACGTGAGCTTCCGCACCCGTTCCTCGCGTTCGCGGGCCTCCGCTGCCATGACCACGAGCGTACCTCCTCCGTGTTCGATCTCCCCCGAGCGCGCGCGAGCCAAGCGTGCCAAATCGTCTTCTGTTCTGACAATTGTCCGTTCGAGACAGCGCTACCGTCTCGTACGCCTGCGACGGCCTCGACCTTGTGATCCGCAGCGGCCTGTCTACGCTTTGGAGCATGGATCTCGGTCTCGACGGTTGCGGCGCGCTCGTGCTCGGCGCCTCGCAGGGAATGGGCCTCGCGATCGCCGAGGGCCTCGTGGCCGAGGGCGCGCACGTCGTCGCCGCGGCACGCCGCACCGATGTGCTCGAGCGGGAGGCGGCCAGGGTCGGGGCGATCGCCGTCACCGCGGACATCACCGACGCCGACGCGCGAGCCGCGCTCGTCGAGCGCACCCTGGCGGAGCTGGGCAGGCTCGACGTCCTCGTCCTGAACGGCGGCGGCCCTGCCCCGGGGCCCGCGGTCGGGACGCAGGCGGATGCAGCCCGCGCGGCGGTCGAGCTGCTGCTCGTGCCGCACGTCCACCTCGTCGAGCTCTGCCTCCCGCATCTGCGCGCGAGCGGTCGAGGCCGGATCGTCGCCATCCAGTCGACCTCGATCCGGGAGCCGATCCCGAACCTCGCACTCTCGAACGCCGTCCGGCCCGGCGTCGTCGGCTGGCTGAAGACGCTCGCGCGCGAGGTCGCCGCCGACGGGATCACCGTGAACACGATCGCGCCCGGTCGCATCGGCACCGAGCGGCTCCGCGCCGTCTACGGCGAGGCAGGGCCACCGCTCGGCGACGTCCCGGCCGGCCGCGTCGGCACCCCCGCCGAGATCGCCGCCGTCGCGTGCTTCCTCGCCTCGACCGGCGCGTCCTACCTGACCGGAGCGGTCGTCCCGGTCGACGGTGGGCTGCTCCGCGGGCTCTGATGAGGGGCGGCGAGACGGCGTGAGCACGCTCAACGGGCCGACCGTGCGGAAGACCCTCTTCATCGTCGCCGGGCTCCTCGCCCTCGCCATGGTCGTCGTCCGGCTCAGCCCCTCGGGCGGCGGGTTCCTCTACGTGCCCCACAAGGCGGAGTTGCTCGCGAGCCACGTCCGCGTACCGGGAGAGAAGGAGCAGACCGGCAACGGCGGGATCTACTTCGTCGACATCAGCATCCGGCGGGCGAACCTGCTCGAGCGCATCCTCCCGGCCGCGCGTCCGGAGGGCTCGACCCTCGTCGACGACGCCGACGTGGTGCCCGAGGGCTCGTCGTTCGAGGAGGAGACGAAGGCCGGCAAGGTCGAGATGGCCCGCTCCGAGGAGATCGCGAGCGCCGTGGCGCTCAGAGCCGCCAGCTACGAGGTGCAGACGAAGGCGCGCGGAGTCCTCATCGACGGCGTCTACCTCGACGCCCCGTCCGGGCGCGAGCTGCGGCGCGGCGACGTGATCGTCTCCGCCGCCGGGAAGACGATCCGCACGCCGTCACAGCTCCGCAAGGTGATGGAACGCGTGAAGCCGGGCGAATCCGTCGCTCTCGACCTCCGTCGCGGGGACAAGGACCTGAAGGTGGCTGCGAAGACGCTCGCGAACCCTGCCGAGCCGAGCCGCGCCTTCATCGGGATCCGGGTCGCGCAGGACGCCGAGATCGACCTGCCGCTCGAGATCGACATCGACCTGGGCGACGTCGGGGGGCCCTCGGCCGGGCTCCCGTTCGCGCTCGAGGTGCTGGACGAGCTCGGAACCGAGGTCGACCGCGGGTACAAGGTCGCGGCCACCGGCGAGATCGAGATAGACGGAACCGTGAACGAGGTCGGCGGGATCAAACAGAAGACCTACGGCGTGCGGCAGGCAGGCGCCGACATCTTCCTCGTTCCGGCTGGGGATAACGCCGAGGAGGCCCGCCGATATGCAGGGAACCTCCGGATCGTCCCGGTGGAGAACTTTCAACAGGCGTTGCGCTTTCTGGAAACGCTGCCCGAGAAGCGCTGATTTCCAGCTTCTTCTCCACTTCGAAAACGTCCGCTAATTGCATCAATTGAGCGTCACGCGCCCCCTTGCGGGACGCGGCTACCGCCCTAGAATCCCCTCCGCCGGTCCGGCTCACCGGAGGAAGAACGCGATGCACAGCACGACCACCACGGCGACCTGCGACGACTGCTACTTCCGCCGGGAGGGGCTCTGCGCCCTTCCGGGGAACGCGATCTGCCCCACCTTTCGTGCGGCCACGAAGAAGGGGCTCGTCCCACCGCGCCAGGCGCCGCTGATCCTGCGCCCGCCTGCCCAGCTGACCGCGGCCGCGACCTGAGGAGGCCACCGCAGGCAGGCTTGCGACCGGTCGCGATCGGCGTAGACTCCCGCGCATGAGCGAGCACCAGGCGACCGAGCCGCCGCCCGAGACGGCCGACGAGGGCCCCGCGCAGACCGTCCCCGTCCGGCCTGCACGGACGAAGGGCCGCGACGTTCCGTGGCGCCTGATCGCGCTCGGCGTGCTGCTCGTCTACGGGATCGTGTTCGTCGTCCTCAACAGCCGGGCGGTGAAGGTCAACTTCGTGTTCTTCGCCCCCCGGGTGTCGCTGATCGTCGCCCTGGTGTTGGCGCTGCTCCTGGGCTTCCTCGGCGGCTACCTCTTCGACACGATGCGCGACCGGCGCAAGCGCAAGCCGGGCGACGCGACACCCTCATGACCGGGACCGCCCGGAAGGCGGGAGGCGGCGCGAGAGCGAGACGCCGCAACTAGTGCGGCGTCTCACAACGTTAGACCGGAAACGATTGTTGTGAGACACCGCACTACCATGCTTGCTGCACGCTGGCCATGCCAGGACGGTGCGGAGACACCGGACGGGCGTGATCCTGAAGCGGTCGCAGCGCGTTTCACCCGGTTTCGGGTGCAACGCTGCGAGAAGCCGC
>VGCB01000079.1 GCA_016870235.1 Actinomycetota bacterium
GACGAAGCGCGTGGCTCGGCTCGGGGCGACAGGGAAGACACAGGGAAGACCAGGCGAAGACCAGCGAACACGGAAAGCACCAGGGAACACGGAAGAGCAGGGAGAGAACGCAGCGTGCCCACCGTCAACCAACTCGTCCGCAAGGGACGCAAGGACAAGCCGACGAAGGTGAAGACGCCGGCGCTTCGCGGAGCCCCGCAGAAGCGCGGCGTGTGCACGCGCGTCTACACGACCACGCCGAAGAAGCCGAACTCGGCCCTCCGGAAGGTCGCCCGCGTCCGCCTCGTCAACGGCATGGAGGTCGGCGCCTACATCCCCGGCGAGCAGCACAACCTCCAGGAGCACTCCGTCGTCCTGATCCGCGGCGGCCGCGTCAAGGACCTGCCGGGCTTCCGCTACAAGGTCATCCGCGGCGCGCTCGACACCTCCGGCGTCCAGAACCGCCGGCAGGGTCGCTCCAAGTACGGGGCGAAGAAGGGCTGAGATGCCGCGTCGCGCAGAGATCACACCCCGCACGCCCGAGGTCGACGCCATCCACGGATCGGTGCTCGTGTCGCAGCTCGTCAATCGCGTGATGCTCGACGGCAAGAAGTCGATCGCCGAGAGCATCGTCTACGACGCGCTCGCCCAGGTCTCCGAGAAGACCGGCCGGCCGGCCGTGGAGGCGCTCGAGGCGGCCGTCAAGGCGGTCACACCGGTTCTCGAGGTGCGCTCGCGCCGCGTCGGCGGGGCGAACTACCAGGTCCCGGTCGAGGTCGCGCCCCGGCGTGGGCGGACGCTCGCGCTGCGCTACCTCGTCACGTACGCCCGCGACCGGCGCGAGAAGGGCATGCCCGCGAAGCTGGCCGGAGAGCTCCAGGACGCGATCAACCAGCAGGGCGGCGCCTTCAAGCGCAAGGACGACATGTATCGGATGGCGCAGGCCAACAAGGCCTTCGCGCACTACCGCTGGTAGAGAGACGACCCTGATGAGCACCACTGCGACGACAACCGCCCTGGACCGTGTCCGCAACATCGGGATCATGGCTCACATCGACGCCGGCAAGACGACGACGACCGAGCGGATCCTCTACTACACCGGGCGCACCCACAAGCTCGGCGAGGTCCACGAGGGCGCCGCGACGATGGACTGGATGGCCCAGGAGCAGGAGCGCGGGATCACGATCACGTCGGCGGCGACGACGGCGGCATGGCGCGACCATCGGATCAACATTATCGATACGCCCGGGCACGTGGACTTCACGGTCGAGGTCGAGCGATCGCTCCGGGTGCTCGACGGCGCGGTCGCCGTGTTCGACTCCGTCGCGGGCGTGCAGCCGCAGTCGGAGACCGTCTGGCGGCAGGCCGACCGCTACGGCGTCCCGCGGATCGCCTTCATCAACAAGATGGACCGCACGGGCGCGCACTTCTTCAACGCGGTGCAGTCGATGCGCGACCGGCTCGGCGCCAACCCGGTGCCGATCCAGATCCCGATCGGGGAGGAGGAGCACCATCGCGGTGTCGTCGACCTCGTCGAGATGAAGGGGATCGTCTACGAGGACGACCTCGGCCAGACGTTCACGGTCGGCGACGTCCCCGCCGAGCTCCGGGAGCAGGCCGAGGAGCACCACCACGCGCTGATCGACGCGATCGCCGAGTTCGACGACGAGCTGACGGAGACGTACCTCGAGGACGAGTCGGCGGTGACGCCGGAGATGATCCGGCGGGCGCTGCGCGCCGGGACGCTCGCCGACGCGATCACCCCCGTGCTCCTCGGCTCGGCGTTCAAGAACAAGGGCGTGCAGCCGCTCCTCGATGCCGTCGTCGACTACCTCCCGAGCCCGCTCGACGTCCCCGCCGTGCAGGGCGTCGACCCCAAGTCGGAAGAGGAGATCACGCGCGCCGCCGCGCTCGACGCGCCCTTCTCGGCGCTCGTCTTCAAGGTGATGTCCGATCCCTTCGTCGGCAAGCTCACGTACTTCCGCGTCTACTCGGGCCAGGTCAAGGCCGGCGACCGCGTCGTCAACACGACGAACGGCAGGACCGAGCGGATCGGCCGCATCCTGCAGATGCACGCGAACCACCGCGAGGAACGCGACGAGATCGGCGCCGGCGAGATCGCGGCCGCGGTCGGGCTCAAGCAGTCGACGACCGGCGACACGCTTGCAGTCGAGAACGCCCCGATCATCCTCGAGTCGATGACCTTCCCGGACCCCGTGATCTCGGTCGCGATCGAGCCGAAGACGAAGGGCGACCAGGACAAGCTCTCGCAGGGGCTCCAGCGCCTTGCCGAGGAGGACCCGACGTTCCGCGTCACGAGCGACGAGGAGACCGGCCAGACCCTGATCTCGGGCATGGGCGAGCTCCACCTCGAGATCATCGTCGACCGCCTGATGCGCGAGTTCAAGGTCGACGCGAACGTCGGCCGGCCGCAGGTGGCCTATCGCGAGACTGCGGCAAATCGCGTCGACAACGTGCAGGGGAAGTTCGTCCGGCAGACGGGCGGCTCCGGCCAGTACGGCGACGTCGTCATCAACCTGATCCCCCAGGAGCCGGGCGCCGGCTACGAGTTCGCGGACAAGATCGTCGGCGGGAAGATCCCCAAGGAGTACATCCCCGCGGTCAATCACGGCATCGAAGAGGCGCTCTCGAGCGGCGTCCTCGCCGGCTACCCCGTCGTCGACGTCAGGGTGGAGCTCGTCGAGGGCTCGTACCATGAGGTGGACTCGAGCGAGCGGGCGTTCAAGATCGCCGGCTCGATGGCCTTCAAGGAGGCGATGAAGCGAGCGAAGCCGAAGCTGCTCGAGCCGATGATGGCCGTCGAGGTCGTCACGCCCGAGGACTACCTCGGCGACGTGATGGGGAACTTGAACAGCCGGCGCGGTCGCGTCGAGCACCTCGAGCCGATCGGGAACTCGCAGTCGATCAAGGCGAGCGTCCCGCTGTCGGAGATGTTCGGCTACGCCACCGACCTGCGGTCGATGTCGCAGGGTCGGGCAACCTTCACCATGCAGTTCGATCACTACGAGGATATCCCGCAGTCGATCGCTGCGGAGATCGTCGACACCAGGTCGGGATCGTAGGACCTTTACACCGGAAGGAGACCGGAGGAGGCAATGGGCAAGCAGAAGTTCGAGCGCACGAAGCCGCACGTCAACGTCGGCACCATCGGTCACATCGACCACGGCAAGACGTCGCTCACCGCCGCGATCACGAAGGTCCTCGCCGAGCAGGGCGGCGGTCAGGCGGTCGCCTTCGAGGACATCGACAAGGCTCCCGAGGAGCGCCAGCGCGGGATCACCATCAACACCGCGCACGTCGAGTACGAGACCGCGAACCGCCACTACGCCCACGTCGACTGCCCCGGTCACGCGGACTACATCAAGAACATGATTACGGGTGCCGCCCAGATGGACGGCGCGATCCTCGTGGTCTCCGCCGCCGACGGCCCGATGCCGCAGACGCGCGAGCACATTCTCCTCGCCCGCCAGGTCGAGGTGCCGTACATCGTCGTCGCGCTCAACAAGTGCGACATGGTCGACGACGAGGAGCTTCTCGAGCTCGTCGAGATGGAGGTGCGCGAGCTCCTCTCCAAGTACGAGTTCCCCGGCGACGACGTCCCTGTCGTCCGCGTCTCGGCGCTGAAGGCGCTCGAGGGCGACGCCGAGTGGGCGGGGAAGATCCTCGAGCTGATGGAGGCCGTCGACACCTACATCCCCGAGCCCGAGCGCGCCGTCGACAAGCCGTTCCTGATGCCGATCGAGGACGTGTTCACGATCACGGGCCGCGGCACGGTCGTCACGGGCCGCATCGAGCAGGGGAAGATCGAGGTCGGCAAGGAGATCGAGATCGTCGGCATCCACCCGAAGGTGGAGAAGACGACGGTCACGGGCCTCGAGATGTTCCAGAAGGTGCTCGACTTCGCGCAGGCCGGCGACAACGCAGGTGCGCTGCTCCGCGGGATCAAGCGCGAGGAGGTCGAGCGCGGCCAGGTCCTGGCGGCGCCCGGCTCGATCACGCCGCACACGCACTTCAAGGCCGAGGTGTACGTCCTCTCCAAGGACGAGGGCGGTCGCCACACGCCGTTCTTCAACGGCTACCGGCCGCAGTTCTACTTCCGGACGACGGACGTGACCGGCTCGATCAAGCTCCCGGACGGCCAGGAGATGGTGATGCCGGGCGACAACACGAACATGGAGATCGAGCTGATCCAGCCGATCGCCATGGATCTCGGTCTGCGCTTCGCTATCCGCGAGGGCAGCCGCACCGTCGGCGCGGGCGTCGTCACGGAGATCATCAAGTAGGGATCGCGGCCAGGCCCCGCCCGCGCGGGCGGGGCCTTCCGTCCCCTCCGAGGAGACTGAACGGGAAATGGCGCAGCAGAAGATCCGCATCCGGCTCAAGGGCTACGACCACCAACAGGTGGACCGCTCCGCGTCGCAGATCGTGGAGACGGCCCAGCGGACCGGGGCGACCATCACCGGCCCGGTCCCGCTGCCGACCGAGAAGAACGTGTACTGCGTGATCCGCAGCCCGTTCAAGGACAAGGACTCGCGCGAGCACTTCGAGGTGCGCACGCACAAGCGCCTGATCGACATCCACAGCCCGACGCCGAAGACGGTCGACTCGCTGATGCGCCTCGACCTCCCGGCGGGCGTCGACATCGAGATCAAGCTCTGATGAAGGGCATCGTCGGCAGGAAGCTGGGGATGACCCAGATCTTCGATCCCGAATCGGGCCGTGTCGACGCGGTCACGGTGATCCAGGCCGGGCCGTGCCCCGTCACGCACGTGAAGACGGCCGAGAGCGACGGCTACGACGCCGTGCAGCTCGCGTTCGAGCCGGTCGCAGACCGGAAGATCACGAAGGGCGAGCGTGGCCACCTGAAGAAGGCCGGCGTCGGCGCGCACAGGCACCTCGTCGAGTTTCGCGGTGCCGGCGGCGTCGAGATCGGCGAGAGCGTCACGGTCGAGTCGTTCGAGCCGGGAGATCGCGTCAAGGTCTCCGGCACCTCGATCGGCAAGGGCTTCCAGGGCACGATCAAGCGCCACAACTTCGGGCGCGGGCCCGTCACGCACGGCTCGCACAACATCCGCAAGCCGGGCTCGATCGGCGCGTCCGCGACTCCCTCCCGCGTGTTCAAGGGCGTGCGGATGGCCGGTCACATGGGCTCCGTGCGCGTGACGCAGCCGGGGCTCGTCGTCCACGAGGTCGACGCCGAGCGGAACCTCCTCCTCGTGCGCGGCTCGGTGCCGGGCCCGAAGAGCGGAATCGTCGAGATCCGGGGGGTGGAGGGCTGATGGCCGTCACCGCTCCCGTCCTCGGCGGCTCCAAGGAGGCGACGCTCGCCGACCGCGTCTTCGCCGCCGAGGTCAAGCCGCACCTCCTGCACGAGACGGTGCGCGCCGAGCTCAACGCGCACCGCGCCGGCACGCGCGGTGCCAAGAGCCGCGGCATGGTCGCCGGTGGGCGCGCGAAGCCCTTCCGCCAGAAGGGCACGGGGCGCGCGCGCCAGGGAACGATCCGCGCGCCGCAGTTCACGGGCGGAGGCCTCGCCTTCCCGCCGGTGATGCGCTCGTTCGAGGTGAAGGTGAACCGGAAGGCGCGCCGCGCGGCGCTCGCGGGCGCGCTCTCGAGCCACGCCGCGAACGGCACGCTCGCGCTGCTCGACGGCGGCTCGATCGCCGAGCCCTCGACGAAGAAGGCGAAGGCGGTCTTCTCGGCCTGGGGCAAGGAGCTGCCGCTCCTCGTCGTCGTCCACGAGGACGAGGCGGCCGTCGCCAAGTCGTTCCGGAACCTCGACCGCGTGCTCGTCACCGTGCCTGCGGCCCTCGAGGTCGCGGGCGTCGTGTGGGCGCGAAGCGTCATCGTCACCGAGGCCGCCCTCCCACTCGTCGAGGTTCGTGCGGGCGGCGAGGCGAAGGAGGAGCAGTCGTGAGCCTGCACGCGAGGGAGATCCTGCTTGCCCCGGTCGTCTCGGAGAAGAGCTACGCCGGGCTCGCCGACCGGCGCTACACGTTCAAGGTGCACAAGGACGCGCACAAGACCCAGGTGCGGCAGGCCGTCGAGGAGGTCTTCGGCGTCGAGGTCGAGCGCGTGAACGTGATCAAGGTGCAGGCGAAGCCGAAGCGCCGCGGCCTCTTCAAGGGCACGCGCCCGGGCTGGAAGAAGGCGATCGTCCAGCTCAAGGAAGGGCACACGATCGAGATCTTCGAGGGAGGCCAGGTCTGATGGCCGTCAAGAAGTACAAGCCGACGAGCGCTGGGCGCCGGTTCATGGCGATCTCGTCGTTCGACGAGGTCACCAAGACCGAGCCCGAGAAGTCGCTGCTGGCGCCGCTCAAGAAGACCGGCGGTCGCAACAACAACGGCCGCATCACGACGCGCCACCAGGGCGGTCACAAGCGCCGCTACCGGATCATCGACTTCAAGCGGACGAAGGACGGCGTGCCGGCCAAGGTCGCCGCGATCGAGTACGACCCGAACCGGTCGGCCAGGATCGCGCTCCTCCACTACGCGGACGGCGCCAAGGCCTACATCCTCGCGCCCGCGGGGCTCGCCGTCGGCGCCGTCGTCGAGTCCGGCCCCGCCGCGGACATCAAGGCGGGGAACGCCCTGCCGCTCGAGGCGATCCCGACCGGGACGGTCGTCCACGCGGTGGAGCTCCGACCGGGGCAGGGCGCGAAGATGGCGCGCTCGGCCGGCTCGGGCGTCCAGCTCGTCGCCAAGGACGCCGGCTACGGGGTGCTTCGCCTCCCGTCCGGCGAGATGCGGCGCGTCCTCCTCACCTGCCGGGCGACGGTCGGGCAGGTCGGGAACGCGGATCACTCGAACCAGTCGTCGGGGAAGGCAGGGCGCAGCCGCTGGCTCGGCAAGCGCCCGGCAGTCCGCGGAACCGCGATGAACCCGGTCGACCACCCGCACGGCGGCGGCGAGGGCAAGAACAAGGGCAACATCCCGCAGACGCCCTGGGGCGTGCCGACGCTCGGCAAGCGCACCCGCCGCAAGCACAAGGAATCCGACAAGCTGATCGTCCGCGGTCGCCGCCGCGGCAAGGAGAGGCGCTAGTGGCCAGATCATCCAAGAAGGGGCCCTTCATCGAGGAGCGGCTGCTGCGCCGCGTCGAGGAGATGAACGACTCCGGGCAGAAGCGCCCGCTGAAGACGTGGTCGCGCGCGTCCACCATCTTCCCGCAGATGGTCGGCCACACGATCGCCGTCCACAACGGCAAGACGCACGTGCCCGTCTTCGTGAGCGAGCAGATGGTCGGTCACAAGCTTGGCGAGTTCGCGCCGACCCGCAACTTCCGCGGGCATGCCGGCGACAAGCAGACCCAGGTGAAGAGGCGCTGATGGCGACCGCGTCCCCCGACGTCGTCCGCGTCCGCGCCCAGGCCAAGTGGGTGCGCATGTCCGCCCAGAAGGCGCGGCTCGTGCTCGACCACGTTCGCGGCCGCAGCGTGCCCGAGGCTCGCACGATCCTGGCCTTCACGCCGCGCGCCGCCGCGCGCGAGATCGACCGCGTGCTCCGCTCCGCCGTCGCGAACGCGGAGTCCGTTCACGGCTTCGACGGCGACGAGTTGCGGATCGGCGCCTGCTACGCCGACGAGGGGCCGACGCTGAAGCGCTGGCAGGCGCGGGCGCGCGGGCGCGTGAACCGCATCCACAAGCGCACCTGTCACATCACGATCGTGCTCGAGCCCGATCCGAAGGCCGCCGGCCGGCCGCGGCGCGAGCGGAAGAAGGCCGCCGACGAGGCTCCGCCTCCCGAGACGACTGCCCCCGAGACGGCAGCGCCGGAGAGCGAGGCCGAGACGGAGGAGAGCGCGGTCGCGGAGAAGCCGAAGCGGCGGACGCCTGCGAAGAAGAAGGAGACAGCTGTCTAATGGGCCAGAAGATCCATCCCGGCGGCCTTCGCGTCGGCGTCATCCACGACTGGAAGTCGAACTGGTGGACCGGCAAGAAGGAGATCGCCGCGTACATCGCCGAGGACATCCGCATCCGCGAGCACATCAACGGCAAGCTCTCGCATGCGGGGCTCTCCGACATCCTGATCCGCAAGGACAAGCAGCGCGTGACGGTCGACATCTACACGGCGCGGCCGGGCATCGTGATCGGGAAGTCGGGCGTCGAGGTCGACGCGCTCCGGAAGGACCTGCACACGATCACGGGCAAGAGCGTCCACATCAACATCAACGAGATCAAGCGGCCGGAGCTCGACGCGCAGCTCGTCGCGCAGTCGATCGCGGAGCAGCTGCAGAACCGCGTCTCGTTCCGGCGGGCGATGAAGCGCTCGCTCGCGTCAGCCATGCGCTCCGGCGCGCAGGGGATCAAGATCGTCTGCGGCGGCCGCCTCGGCGGCGGCGAGATGAGCCGCAAGGAGGTCTACTCCGAGGGCCGCGTGCCGCTCCACACGATCCGGGCCGACATCGACTACGGGTTCGCCGAGGCGAAGACGACGTTCGGCCGGATCGGCGTCAAGGTCTGGATCAACAAGGGCGAGATCATGCCGGAGGGCTTCGAGAGCGGCCTCGGCCGCGATCTCGTCCAGGACGGCGACACCCGGCGCCGTCGCGGCTCGAACGTCGAGGGACTGGGAGCATCGCGCGAGAGCGGCCGCGGTCGCGGTCAGGATCGCGAGGGGCTCGGTCTCGTCCAGCGTCGTCGACGCCCGGGCGGCCAGGGTGGAC
>VGCB01000080.1 GCA_016870235.1 Actinomycetota bacterium
GATCGGCCAGCTCGAGGCGCGAGAGCTCGCCGCGGTACGCAGCGGCGAGGGCGCCCAGGTCGCCGACGACGCGGCCCGGGTCGACGAGCCCGGAACCCAGCTCCGAGAGCGCCGTGCCGAGCGCCTCGACGAACCCGCGCGTGCCGGCGGAACGGGCGAGCCCGGCCAGAGCGGCGCCGTCGACGACCGAGCGCAGCAGGAGGCTGCGTGCGGCGGGGCCGAGGACGCCGATCCCGTCGCCGTCGCCGGCAACCGCCGCGAACAGGTCGTCGAATGTCCCGATCGTCCCGGAGACGAGCGCCGGCGAGCGACGGAGCAGGTCGAGCTCGACCCGCGCGACGTCCCCGCCGGTCGGGACGACGAGCCACGGGTCCGCGCCGGCGCACTCCAGGTAGCGATCGAGGAGATGCGCCACCTTGCCCGCATGCGCCGGCCCGACGACGAGCGACAGAGCCATCCGGCCATCGTAGTGATGGTCGGCGCCGACACCCCGGCCGCCCGCGTCGCGCGGGCGCCGTCTCGCGCGCTCTTTGCGTCAGGCGGTGCCCGCGCCGGCGACGGCCAGCGGGCCGTCCCGTCGGGGCGGATGGCCGAACACGTCGACGAACGCCTCGCAGAGCGACGGGTCGAACTGGCTGCCCGCCCCGCGACGGATCTCGTCGAGCGCCTCCTCGCGATCGAGCGCACGACAGTACGGCCGCTCGGACTGCATCGCGTCGAACGCGTCGACGATCGCGAGCAGCCGTGCCTCGACCGGGATGCCCTCGCCCGCGCGCCGCGTCGGGTACCCCGCGCCGTCCCAGCGCTCGTGGTGGAAGAGGACGTACGGGAACACGTCGACCAGCGACCGGACGGCGCCGATGAGCCACATGCCCTCGACCGGGTGGGCGCGGAGCTCCACCGTCTCCTCCGAGGTCAAGGCGGTCGCCTTCGCCACCACTTCCGGCCGGACGTTGATCTTGCCGACGTCGTGGAGGACGGCGCCCATGCGGAGCGTCGCCACGCGCTCGTGCTCCCAGCCGAGCGCCTCGGCGAGATCGACCGCATACGACTCGACACGGACGCCGTGCTCGACGAGCTCGGGATCGTAGACGTCCATGGCGACGATGAGCGGCGCAACCGCAGACATCTCGAACGGTTCTCGCCCCGGCATCCGAGTCCTCTGTCTAGAGTGGCCGCCGCGGTGCGCATCTTCGTTCCCAAGGAGACGACGCCCGGCGAGGGCCGGGTCGCGATCACGCCCGAGACAGTCGAGCGGCTCCGGGCGTCGTTCGACGTCGACGTGGAGCGCGGCGCCGGCGAGTCGGCATCATTCGCCGACGAGGCGTACGCGGCAGCTGGCGCGAACCTCGCTGACGCAGCCGCCGCCGGGGGCGCCGACATCGTCGTCCGCGTCGCGAAGCCGTCGGCCGCGGAGGTGAGCTCGTTGAAGAGGGGCGCGATCGTGATCGGGTTCCTGCAGCCGCTCACCGACGCCGAGGGAGTCGAGCGCCTCCGCTCGGCCGGTGTCGTCGGCTTTGCGATGGAGTCGGTGCCGCGCATCACCCGGGCGCAGTCGATGGACGCCCTCTCGTCGCAGGCGACGGTGGCCGGGTACAAGGCCGTCCTCATCGCCGCCGACCGCGTCCCGAAGATGTTCCCGCTGCTGATGACCGCGGCAGGCACGGTTGCACCGGCCCGCGTGCTCGTGCTCGGTGCGGGGGTCGCGGGGCTCCAGGCGATCGCGACAGCGAGGCGCCTCGGCGCGGTCGTGTCGGCCTTCGACGTCCGCCCCGCAGTCGCCGAGCAGGTCGAGTCGCTGGGCGCCACGTTCCTCGATCTCGGCGTCAAGGGCGAGGAGACCGAGGGTGGGTATGCGACGGAGCTCACGGCCGACCAGCAGGCGGCGCAGCAGGCCGCGCTCGAGGAGCGCATCCCCGACTTCGACGTCGTGATCACGACTGCCCTCGTACCCGGCCGGCCCGCGCCGCGCCTGATCCCCGCGTCGGCGGTCGAGCGGATGCGCGCGGGCAGCTGCATCGTCGACCTCGCGGCCGAGACCGGCGGCAACTGCGAGCTCACGCAGCGCGACGTCGAGACCACCGCCCACGGCGTCACGATCGTCGGGCACACGAACCTGCCGTCGCTGATGGCGAGCGACGCGAGCAGGCTCTACGCCCGCAACATGCTGACGCTCCTGCAGCATCTCGCGCCGGACGGCGAGCTCGTGCTCGACTTCGACGACGAGATCACCGCCGGCGCCTGTGTCACGCGACCGGAGGAGGCATCCGCGTGAGCGACATCTCCCTCGTGATCGAGATCACCGTCCTCGTGTTGGCGATCTTCCTCGGCTTCGAGGTGATCTCGAAGGTGCCGACGATGCTCCACACGCCGCTGATGTCGGGCACGAACTTCATCCACGGGATCGTGATCGTCGGCGCGATCATCGTGCTCGGCCACGCCGACGACACCCTGCTCAAGGTCGTGGGCTTCATCGCGATGGTGCTCGCGACGGCGAACGTCGTCGGCGGGTGGTTCGTCACCGATCGGATGCTCGAGATGTTCAAGCGGCGGCCGGAGCCGAGGAAGGGCGAGGACAAGAAGTGATCTCCGACTCCAACGTCGTCGGCGTCCTCTATCTCGTCGCGATCGTCTGCTTCATCTTCGCGCTGCGCTTCCTCTCCTCCCCCAGGCACGCGCGCAAGGGCAACTGGGTCGGCGGCGCTGGGATGCTCGTGGCGATCGTGACCACGCTCCTGCTCGACGGGATCGGCAACTGGACGCTGATCGTCGTCGGCGGCGTGATCGGGTCGGCGGTCGGCGTGATCGGGGCGCGGACGGTGAGGATGACGGCGATGCCGCAGATGGTCGCGCTGTTCAACGGCGTCGGCGGCGGCGCGGCGGCGCTCGTCGCGCTCTCGGAGTTCCACGCGATGTCGGGCGTGCTGACCGGGGACGAGGCGGTGTCGACCTCGCTCTCCGCCCTGATCGGCGCGATCTCGTTCACCGGCTCGATCGTCGCCTTCGCGAAGCTGCAGGAGCTGATCGGAGGCCGGCCGATCACGTTTCCGGGCCAGAACGTCTTCAACTCCGCGATCCTCCTCGGCGGCGTCGGGATCGCGGTCGCGATCGTCGCGAACGTCGAGGGGCAATGGGCGATCTGGACGCTGCTCGCGCTCGCCTCCGTCTTCGGGGTGATGTTCGTGCTGCCGATCGGCGGCGCGGACATGCCGGTCGTGATCGCACTCCTCAACGCTTTCACCGGGCTCGCGGCCTCAGCCACCGGGTTCGTGCTCGGGAGCACGGTGCTGATCGTCTCGGGCATGCTCGTCGGCGCCTCGGGGACGCTGCTGACGCTGCTGATGGCGAAGGCGATGAACCGGTCGGTCGGGAACGTCCTCTTCGGCGCGTTCGGTCAGGTGCAGGCGGGCGCCGGCTCGTCGATGCGGACCGACGACGGGCGGACCGTTCGCGCGACGACTCCGGACGACGTCGCCGTCCAGCTGTCGTACGCGCGGAAGGTGGTGGTCGTCCCCGGCTACGGAATGGCGGTCGCGCAGGCCCAGCACGACGTGCGACAGCTCGCGGAGCTGCTGGAGGAGAAGGGCGTCGACGTGCAGTACGCCATCCATCCCGTCGCTGGGCGCATGCCGGGGCACATGAACGTGCTCCTCGCCGAGGCGAACGTCCCGTACGACCAGCTGAAGGAGATGGACGAGATCAACTCGGAGTTCCCGCAGACCGACGTCGCGCTCGTGATCGGCGCGAACGACGTGACCAACCCGGCTGCGCGCAGCGACACCTCGAGCCCGATCTACGGGATGCCGATCCTCGACGTCGACAAGGCGCAGAGCGTGATCGTGATGAAGCGGTCGATGAAGCCGGGCTTCGCCGGGATCGACAACGAGCTCTACCTGGAGCCGCAGACGACGATGCTGTTCGGGGACGCGAAGGAGTCGGTCGTCAAGCTGCTCGGCGCCGTCAAGACGACGTAGGCGGCGTCTTCGCCATGCCGGCGATGCTCACGGCGTCCGGCGCCGGAGCGTCGCCGCACCGATGACGAGCGCTCCCAGCGTCATCGCGGCGACGGCGGCGACATCCGCCCAGAAGGCGCTTGCTAGCGAGGCCGGAGCCGTCGCCCGGGCGAGCGCGTCGTAGGCATAGGTGAGCGGCATCGCCCAGGACGCACCGTCCAGCCAGCCTGCCATCTCGGCCCGCGGGACGAGGAGACCGCAGAGCAGGATCTGCGGGAAGACGAACGCCGGCATGAACTGCACCGCCTGGAACTCGCTGCTCGCGAGCGCCGAGAGCGACAGCCCGAACGCCATTCCGAGGAGCGCGTTGGCGACGGCAAGCACGACGACGACGGCCGGCCGTTCGACGTCGAGCCCAAGCGCGCCGAGCGCGACGACTGAGGCGAGGAGCGCCTGACAGGCCGCGAGTACCGCGAACGCGAGCGCATATCCCACGAGCAGGTCGAGCTTGGAGAGCGGCATCGTCATCAGACGCTCGAGCGTCCCCGACAGCCGCTCGCGGAGCATCGTGATCGAGCTGACGAGGAACATCGAGACGAAGGGGAAGAGGCCGAGGAGCGGACCGCCGATCCGCTGGAAGGCGGGGCCGCCGCTGAACACCTCGTGGAGCAGGACTACGAGCGCCGTCGGCACTACCAGCAGGAGGAGCACCGTTCGCGGGTCACGGCGCAGCTGCCGCAGGACGCGCACGCAGACCGCGAGGGTCACCTGCCGGCTCATCTGTCGGCGGTCCTCTCGATCAGCACGAGGAACGCCCCGTCGAGATCGCGCGCGCCGGTCTCGTCCCGTAGGGCCGCGGGAGTCGCCGAGGCGAGAACGCCGCCGTCGCGGAGGAGGACGAGGTGGTCGCAGCGCTCTGCCTCGTCCATCACGTGGCTCGAGACGATCACTGTGGCGCCACCCGCGGCAACGCCCGCGAACGTCGCCCAGAGATCGCGTCGCAAGACGGGGTCGAGGCCGACCGTGGGCTCGTCGAGCAGCAGGACATCCGGCCGGCCGAGAAGCGCCGCGGCGAGCGAGACCCGCGCGCGCTCGCCGCCGGAAAGCGTGGCGACGACCTGGTCGCGGTGCTCCTCGAGCCCGACCGTGGCGACGACTGCGTCGATCTCGCCCTCGGCCCGCAGGATCCGGGCGAAGAAGGCGAGGTTCTCGCGGACGGTGACGTCGGCGTAGACGGAGGGTGACTGCGTCATGTACGCGACGCGCCCGCGGAGCCGGGCCGAGCCGGCGGGCTGGTCGAGAACGCGCACCGACCCCCCGGTCAAGCGTTGGACACCGGCGATGCTCCGGATCAGCGTCGTCTTCCCGCTGCCGCTCGGGCCGACGAGCCCGGTGATGCGTCCCGACTCGACGTCGAGGGTGACACCCCGGAGCGCGGCGGTGCCGCCGCGGACGACCCGTAGATCACGCAAGACCACGGAAGGCGTCATCGCATGCATTCCAGCAAACAGTGCGACCCGGTGGGTTCACGGTCCCGGTTCACGGCATCCGCCGGGGACGATCACCGGCCGGCGGCCCGCCGTCTCGCGCGGCGTCTCCCGACGAAAGGCCGGAGGTGATCGTTGTGAAGGCCGCACTACCGAGGCCCATCAGGAAGTGCGGCGTCCCGAAGCGCAACGATTCTCGCGTCCACGTTGTGAGACGCGAACTAGGCTTCGGATCGTGTCCCAGGCTCTCGTGTTCTCGGGCGAGGCGGTGTGTGCCGCTGTCGACCCGCTCGCGGCGTACGCGGCGGTACGCGCCGCCTTCGAGGCCTACGCCGCCGGCGAGTGGACGATGCAACCGAAGGTGTACCTGACGAACTACCCGGCGGGGGACTTCCGGGCGATGCCCGCCCTCGGCGGCGGCCACGCCCTGCTCAAGTGGGTCACCTCGTTCCCCGGCAACCCGAGCAAGGGACTGCCGACGGTGTCCGGTGTCGTGCTGCTCTCGGACGCGGCGACGGGGGAGCTTGTGGCGGTGCTCGACGCGGCCGCCGTGACGGCTCTTCGCACGGCCGCGGCGGGCGTGCTCGCCGTCGACGTGCTCGGGCCTTTCGGAGCGCCGTGCGCAGTCGTCGGCTGTGGTGTCAACGGTGCGGAGACGGTGCGGCTCCTGCGCGCGCTCGGACGCGAGGTCGCCGTCCACGATGCGAACCCGGCTCGGGCGGAGGCGGTCGCGGCTGCGCACGGCGCCGTGGCCGTGTCGCTCACCGAGGCGCTCGCGCAACCGGCGGTGGTGACCGTGACCCCCGGAGCGAGCGTGCTCTTCGCCGACGGCAGCCTCCGGCCCGGCCAGCACGTCTCGCTGATGGGCGCCGACGGCCCCGGCAAGGCCGAGATTGCGGTCGGCGAGCTCGGGCGGGCCCGGCTCTACTGCGACGACTGGGAGCAGGCGAGCCACGGCGGCGAGCTGCACGCGGGTGTCGCCGCCGGCATCGTCGGTCGAGAGAACGTGACGGAGCTGGGAGCGGTGCTCCTCGGGCGCGCCGCGGGACGGACGGCGCCGGAGGAGATCACGCTCTTCGACTCCACGGGGCTCGCGATCCAGGATCTCGCGATCGCCCGTGCGGCGCGCGAGCGGGCACCGGAGCTCGATCTGCCAGTCCTCGAGCTCTGATCCCTGGCCGTCAGCGAGTCGTTCGCTCAGCCCGGTGGCACCGGATCCCCGACGACGAGGAGGCCGCGCGAGCGAAGCGCCTTGCGTCCCTCCGAGAGCAGCTTCGCTCTCATCGCGCGGCGCATGACGACGATGCGGCCGCGGGCGACGGCGTCGCGGCCGGCGACCTTGCGCGTGACGACGCAGCTGACCGGAAACGCACCCGGGTACCTGAGGGACGCGATCGTCGCGTTCGTGGGCTCCACACCGTCGAGCGGGACGACGCAGCTGCCCGGCCGCGTGGCGCGGAGCCTCGACCAGGTCGTGATCGCGACGACGCCCTGATTGCCGGCCGCCGCCTCGCCGACGCCGCCGTCCGGGGCACCCTTGCCGCTGCGTGCGTAGTCGACCCGCCACGATGTCCTCTGGCCGACGAACCGGGTGCCCAGGCGCGGGATCGGGAACTCGGCGCCGGGCATCTGCAGGTACCGCACCGCGATCCGATCGACCGCCGCACCCCGGACGACTTGCGACCAGCGCGCGATGGTGCCGTTCGCGATCCGGCGCGCCTGGTCGATCGTGAGACCGGCGCAGGCCGGATGACCTGCTGCGACGACGAGGACGTCGCCGTCGCGGTAGAGGTCGGCGAGCACGGTGAAGCGGGCGGCTTCCGTCGCCGTCAGGCGCCGGTCGGTGATCACGGCTTCGTTGCCCTGCGGGAAGCGACCGACGGAGTCCTCGTACACCTCGGCCAGCGCCTCGCCGATGGAGCCGCGGCTGACGGAGGCGGGAATCCACTGGCCGACGTACGTGTTGGCTCCCGCGCGGTAGCGGTACCCCGTCCCCGGTGGAAACAGGAACGGCAGCCCGCCGGTCTCGTCCCAGACCCCGCTGGGCGTCATCTGAAGGAGCTGGAAGGACGTCTCGAACGTCGCTGCCGACGCCGGCCCCGTCACGGCGAACGCCGCCCCGACGACCAGGCCGGTAAGCCAGGTCCGTGCCTGTCGCATCGCGACGGGACGCCCGACCATGCCTCTCGGAGTCATCGTTCAGGTCGCCCGCGCTCGAGGCCGCCCCCGCCGTCGAACTCGCAGGTGGACGCGATCTCGCGGAAGCGCGCCTTGGAGAAGTACCGCGTCGCCTGCCAGACCTTCTTGTCCGGGCCGGTGCGGACCTGCATGAAGGTGAGCGTCACCTCCGCTTGCCAAAGCCGCCCGTACGCGTTGGCCCAGACGGTGCGATCGGTGTGATGGGGGGTGCTCGGGTGCCAGGCGAACCGGCCGCTCGTCGGTCTCCTCTTCACGGTCTCCTGACTGGAGCGGTCGCTCTCGCGCCAGCGGTCGGTGCCGATGTTCGACTTCCACACGATCTGGGACTTGAGGGAGTGCGTCTTGCTCGGATCCGGGGCGTTCGTCGCCGTGCTCACGAACTGGATCGTCGAGCTCCGATCGTCGCAGTTGCGGACGAGCTTCACGGGCAGCGCCCGCATCAGCTCGGGCGCGTACGGCTCGCGCGCAGCCGCCGCGGCGCCGCGCCGCCGAGAAGCACAGCAGATGCGGCCGTGGCAATCACGAGCGCGCGCGCTACCCGCCGACCCGAGCGGCCGGCACCGGAACGGCTCAATTGCAAAGAACGCATCGAAACCACTCGTTGGATAGCCGCACCCCCACCGGCATCCCCGTCTCCACCGCCCCCCACAACGCCCCCTGTAAACGTTCTCCCCTCCCGTCGCAACCTACCCGTCGCCACCACACCCGGCAACCGGACGAAAGACCAGGATCTGACTCCACTCCGAAGCCGACGCAAGAGGAGTCGTGAACGGAGAGCGATGCTCGAGCCTGTCCGGCGCTGCTACCCGAGCCGGGCGGGATCGAACAGGTCGAGGAGCGGGTCGGTCTCGCCGAGGAACGCGCGCGCGACGAGCTCGCCGCAGGCGAAGCCGAGCACCATCCCGTGGCCGGTGTAGCCGCCGGCGATCCAGCCCCGCCGGTTGCCGGGAAGGTGACCGACGACGGGGAGGAAGTCGAGCACGAGCCC
>VGCB01000081.1 GCA_016870235.1 Actinomycetota bacterium
CGGCGGGCGAGCGGATCGCGCTCGTCCCCGTCACGGGCCGCCTGCGCTTCGACAGCTTCCGGCTCGCCTTCGCGGCGGCGCTCGCGGGCCTCGGCATCGTCCCGTCGCCGGCGTTCGCGTGCGCCCGCGCGATCGAGGAAGGGTTGCTCGTCGACGCGCTCCCGCCGGTGACGGTCGGCGAGATCTGGCTCGTGCAGCCGGGACGGACGCCGGCCGCACGGGCCCGCGCGTTCGTGGAGCTCGTGCACGAGCACTTCCCCCGCTCGTCCCCGCACGGGGCGCCGGGGTCAGGAAGCGCGCCCGAGGGCGGCGCTACCCGCCGATCGCGACCGCGGTGACGCCGGCGTCGCGCAGCGTCGCCTGCGCGGCGGCGAGGCGGGCGAGCGGCACCCGGTAGGGCGAGCAGCTCACGTAGTCGAGCCCGAGCTCGTGGCAGAAGGCGACCGAGCGCGGCTCGCCGCCGTGCTCACCGCAGATCCCGAGCTTGAGGTCGCTCTTGACGCCGCGCCCGCGCTCGACCGCGATCCGCATCAGCTCGCCGACCCCCTCCTGGTCGAGGACCTCGAACGGGTTCCGCTCGAGGATGCCGGTATCGAGGTAGTGGGTGAGGAACTTGCCCTCGGCGTCGTCGCGCGAGAACCCGAGCGTCGTCTGTGTCAGGTCGTTCGTCCCGAAGGAGCAGAAGTCGGCGGTCGCGGCGATCTCGTCGGCCCGAACGCAGGCGCGCGGCAGCTCGATCATCGTGCCGCACCGGTACTCGACCGTCGGCTCCTCGGCAGCGACGCGCTCGGTCAGGTCGCGGAGCCGTCGCAGCTCCTCGCCGAACCCGACGAGCGGGTGCATGATCTCGACCATCGGCGGCGCGCCCGTGCGCTCGGCGACCGCACGGGCCGCCCGGACGATCGCGCGCACCTGCATCTCGTACACCTCGGGCCACTGCAGGCCGAGCCGGCAGCCGCGCGTCCCGAGCATCGGGTTCTGCTCGCGCAGCTCGAGGATGCGGCGGCGCATGCGATCGTCGGTCGCCTCCTCGAGCGGCGGCAGGAACTCGTGGAGCGGCGGGTCGAGGAGCCGGATCGTGACCGGGAAGCCGGCCATCGCGTCGAAGATCCCCTCGAAGTCCGCCTGCTGCATGGGCAGCAGCCGCGCGAGCGCCGACCGTCGCGCCTCCTCCGAGCGCGCGAGGATCATCTCGCGCACGATCGGCAGCCGGTCCTCGGCCATGAACATGTGCTCGGTCCGGCAGAGCCCGATCCCCTCGGCGCCGAACTCGCGCGCCTTCGCCGCGTCCTCCGGCGTGTCCGCGTTCGCGCGCACACGCATGCGACGTGCGTCGTCGGCCCACTCGAGCACCGTCGAGAAGTTC
The DNA here is from genome assembly GCA_016870235.1 of Actinomycetota bacterium. The sequence continues at coordinate 1,367 of VGCB01000081.1, forward strand.
TCGTCGATGCCCGGCGGCACGAGCGGGGCGGCGCCGAGCATGACGGTGCCGTCGCCGCCGTCGATCGTGATCAGGTCGCCTTCCTTGAGCACGCGACCGCCGATCGTGACGGTCCGCGCCGCCGTGTCGATCTCGAGGCCGTCACAGCCGGCGACGCACGGCTTCCCCATCCCACGCGCGACGACCGCCGCGTGCGAGGTCATGCCGCCGTGGGCGGTGAGGACGCCGCGGGCGTGGATGAGCCCGTGGATGTCGTCCGGCGTCGTCTCCCAGCGCACGAGCACGACGCTCTCGCCCGCCCGCCCGAGGGTCTCCGCCGAGTCGGCGTCGAGGACGATCGCGCCGGCGGCGGCGCCCGGCGAGGCGTTCAACCCTCGCGCCACGACCTCGACGTCGGCGGTCGGGTCGATCGTCGGGTGCAGGAGCTGGTCGAGCTGGCCGGGGTCGATGCGGGCGACTGCCTCCTCCTTCGTGATCAGCCCCTCCTGCTCCATCTCGACCGCGACCCGGAGGGCCGCCTTCGCGGTGCGCTTGCCGGTGCGCGTCTGCAGGAGGTAGAGCCGCCCCTCCTCGACCGTGAACTCGATGTCCTGCATGTCGCGGTAGTGCTGCTCGAGCCGCGAGAGCGTCTCGAGGAGCTGGTCGTATGCGGCCGGGAGCTCGCGCTCCATCAGCGCGATCGGCTCGGGCGTGCGGATCCCGGCGACGACGTCCTCTCCCTGCGCGTTGATGAGGAACTCGCCGAAGACGATGTTCTCGCCGGTCGAGGGGCTGCGGGTGAAGCAGACGCCCGTGCCGGACGTGTCGCCCTTGTTCCCGAACACCATCTGCACGACGTTGACGGCGGTGCCGAGATCGTCGGGGATGTCGTACGTGCGGCGGTAGACGCGGGCGCGCGGCGCGTCCCACGAGTCGAAGACGGCGCGCGTCGCGCGGCGCAGCTGCTCGCGCGCGTCCTGCGGAAAGGCCGAGCCGACCGACTGCTCGTAGATCCCCTCGTAGGTCTCCACCAGCTCGTGCAGGTCGTCCGCCGAGAGGTCGACGTCGAGCGCGGCCCCGCGACGCACCTTCAGCGACTGCAGCTGGCTCTCGAACGCGTGGCCGTCGACGCCGTCCACCACCTCGCCGTACATCTGGATCAGCCGCCGGTAGGAGTCGTACGCGAACCGCGGGTTGCCGGTCGTCGCCGCGAGCCCCTCCACGGCGGTGTCGTTGAGGCCGAGGTTGAGGATCGTGTCCATCATCCCCGGCATCGAGATCGCCGCCCCCGAGCGCACCGACACGAGCAGCGGGTCGGCATGATCACCGAACCGCTTGCCGGTCTTCGCCTCGAGCCGGCCGATGTGCTGCTCGACCTCGGCGTCGAGCCCGTCCGGCACCTGGCCGTCGCTCCGCATGTACGCACGGCACGCCTCGGTCGTGATCGTGAACCCCGCGGGGACGGGCACGCCGAGCGTGGTCATCTCCGCGAGGCCGATGCCCTTCCCCCCGAGGAGCTCACGCCCGCCGGGCGCCTCCTCGTCGTAGTCGTAGACGTACCTCATCGCGCTCATCGCAGAATGAGGGGAGGCTAGCGGGTTTGCAAGCGTGGGCTTCCCGCAGGCGAAGAAAGCGCTGCAAAGGGCACGACGGGCTGACCGCGGAAGCCCAGCCGTCGGGTGACCGGAGCGGCAACGCCGTCTGCCCGAGCGCGAGGACGTCCTCGACGAAGGGGTCGAGCCGCGCCGCGATCGGATCGGGCGCCCAGCCGTGACGGCTCGTACTTGCGTCACCGGATGCTTGCATGCAAGATGACCGCAGGGATACGGGGAGGGCGTGTGAAGACGTCTGCGGTGATGCTCGGGCTGTGCGGCCTGAGCCTGTTCGTACCGGGGGTCGCGGTCGCGACGGTGGTCGCCATGGCGCTGGCGGCGCTCGCGGGGTTGCTCGCCGGCCGGCTGCACGCGGCCGAGGAGGTGCTGCGGCGACGGAAGGAGTACGCGACGACGCACGTCTCGCTCCGCCGGAAGGCGTGGTTCTGCGACGACGCCGCGTTCGCGCTCTGCGTGCTCGGCGTCCTCTTCGCGCTCCCGATCGAGCTGCCGATCTGACCTTCCTGCCCATGCGAGAGTGTCACGGCCCGTGCGAGACTGCGCCGGTGCCGGGACACGTGATCGCGATGGGAGGCTTCGCGCTGCCGCTCGTCGAGCGGATGCTCGAGCTGACCGGAAAGCCGCGCCCGCTCCTCCTCTACGTCCCGACGGCGATGGGCGACACGCACGCGCGAATCGCGGAGTTCTACGAGTGGTCGCGCGCGCTCGGTGCCGAGCGCGACCACCTGAGGCTCTTCGGGATCCCCGACGACCCGCTGGGACGGGTCGCCGCCGCCGACGCGATTCTCGCCTCCGGCGGCAACACAGCGAACATGCTCGCGGTGTGGCGCGTCCACGGCGTCGACCGCGCGCTGCGCGACGCGTGGGAGGCGGGCACGGTGATCGGCGGGCACTCGGCCGGCGCGAACTGCTGGTTCGAGGCGTGCGTGACCGACTCGTTCGGCCCGGAGCTGCAGCCGCTGCCGGACGGGCTCGGGCTCCTCACCGGCTCCTTCTGCCCGCACTACGACGGCGAGCCCCGCCGCCGGCCGGCGTTCACGGCGCTCGTCCGCGAAGGCGTGCTCCCGCCCGGTCTCGCCTGCGACGACGGAGCGGCGGCCTGGTTCGACGGGACGGCGTTCCGCGGCGTCCTCGCCGGCACCCCGGGCGCAGGCGCCTACCGCGTCACGGCAGCGGGCGAGGAGCGCCTCGACGTTCTCCCCGGCGTCTGACCGGACGGCGCGCGATCGTGGCCCCTCGACTCGCGTCGATCGGCGTGGAGCCGTCCGACCGAGCTCGACGCGTGCCCGGCGGAGTCAGCCCGACGCCGCCGGCAGCGCCGACACCGCGTCCGTGAGGATGCGGTGGTGGTCGAACGCGAGCGCCGTCTCGCCCGAGAGCACACGGTCGACCGGGAGGAACGCCGCGTCGCCCGCGTCGTCGCCGTCGCGGGGATCGGGGAGGCCGTCCCGGACGACGGCGAACGCGATCGAGATCGTCCGCCCCCGTGGATCGCGCCCCGGCGCCCCGTAGGCGCCGATCTGGGCGCAGTCGGCGGGCGCGAGCTCGATCCCCGTCTCCTCCGCGAGCTCGCGTGCGACCGCGTCGGGCAGGTCCTCGTCGGGATCGACGAATCCGCCGGGAAGCGCCCAGCCGCCGGGGAAGGGCTCGTTCCGCCGCCGGATCAGGAGGACGTGCAAGGCGCCGTCGCGGGTCGTGAGCACGATCGCGTCGACGGTGACGGCGTAGCGGTTCGGCTCCATCGGGACACCGTAGCGGCGGCGGACGGCAGCGACTATCTCTTGCCGGCGCGGGAGCGGATCTCTGCCATCCAGGCAAGGGCGCGGAGGCCGAGCCAGATCGGCGTCAGCAGCACGTAGAAGAGCAGCACCGCGACGGCGATGCTCGACCACCAGAGCGCCCAGTAGCGGATTGGTGCCCAGCCCTTCTCCGACATGTCGCGGCGCACGCCGGTGGCGAAGCGCCCCCAGCGCGCGTTCGGGTTGGGGTCGGTCACGGGATCCGCTCGCGCTGCCGCTCGGCGACGAGACGGAGGATGCGAAGGGCGGTCTCCTCGACAGACAGCTCCGAGACGTCGAGCACCGGGCAGCCGAGGCGCCGGTGGAGCGCCGTCGCCTCGTCGAGCTCCTCGAAGATCGCCTCCAGCTCCGCGTAGTTGTTGCGGGGGGCACCCATGCCGCGAACGCGCTCCTGCCGGATCTCGAGCAGCCGCTCGGGGTCGATCGTGAGGCCGACGATCTTCGTCGGGTCGGTCTCGAACAGCGCCGGCGGTGGCTGCACGCCGCGGACGACCGGGATGTTCGCGGCCTTCGTGCCGAGGTAGCCGAGGTAGATGGAGAGCGGTGTCTTCGACGTCCGCGAGACGCCGACGAGCACGACGTCGGCCTCGTCGAGCCCGCCGCCGATCCCGTCGTCGAACCGCACCGCGAACTCGATCGCCTCGACGCGCTTGAAGTACGTCTCGTCGAGCGGCGCCCGCGCGCCCGGCTGCCCGCGGGCGGCGACGCCGGCGACCCGCGAGATCGAGTCGATCGGATGGCCGAGCAGGTCGCAGTAGTGGACGCGCGAGCGCCGGCAGAGCTGGCGCATCGCGTGGCGCATGCCCGGCTCGACGAGCGTGTAGACCATCACGGCCGGGTGCCCGCGCGCGGACTGGACGGCACGCTCGAGGTCGGCGACGTGCTCCACCCGTGGATGCCGGATCTCGACGAACGGGAGGTCGGGGAACTGCGCCTCGAGCGCGACGACCAGGCGCGCCGCCGTCTCGCCCGTCGAGTCGGAGAGGATGTGCAGCTCGATCGGCCGCGCGTCGATGTCCCCCTGGGCGCTCGTCACCGGCGGGAGGCTACCGTGCCGCGTTGAACTGCACTCGGAAGGGCTCCTTCTTCACGGGAGGGGAACCATCGAGGCGTCGCCCCAAGGCTACAGCTGCGCGCCGTCGATCCTCCGCGACCGCGCGACTGCCCGCACCGATCCCCTCGGGAGCAACCGCCTGCAATCCCCTCCGATCACCATGTCGAGGAGGCAAGTGCGGCCGTCCGCGGCCGCAAGAACCGAGTCTCCGCCCGAACGGCCGCACTCAGCCGGGATCCACCGATTGGCGTGATCGCTGGTCGTCTGACTGCGCGCGCCTGCCGGGGTCGTCAGGACGTGCGTGGGACAGGTCGGGAATGCTCCTGCCTTGTCGATCCTGTCCCGCGCGCGGAGCGCACCGCCTGGGTGCAACCCCTCCATGCCTGCTCGGAGGGGCTGCACCCGGGCGGGAAGCGGCCTGGCGAGCCTGGCAGGATGCACCGCCCGCGCCAATCGGTGGATCCAGGCTCAGACGGGCTTGCCGCCCCGGAGCTCGGGATGGCGCCGCTGGAAGCGCTCGTCGAGGTCGTCGAGCTCGCGGGTGCGGGCGATCGCGGGACGGGCGCCGACCCGGGCGTAGTGGGCCTGGACGTTCCCGCCGCCGAGCTGCGTGCCGTCCGCGTTGTAGTGCTGCCAGCCGGTCAGCATGTAGAGGTAGATGTCCGCGGCCGAGAAGCGGTCGCCGAGGCACCACTCCCTGCCGGCGAGCTCGCCCTCGAGGTAGGCGCCGGCGGTGGCGATCCGCTCCCGGCCCTTGCGCTCGATCCCGGGGATCCCGTCGGGGTCGTCGGTCAAGTACCGGCCCGGCGACTGGATCGGCGCCCAGATCTCGTGGAGGGTGGTGGAGCAGTACGTGATCCAGCGCAGGTAGTTGGCGCGGCCGGGCTCGCCGGGGAGCGGGCCGAGCTTCGCCTCCGGGAAGCGCTCGGTCAGGTAGAGCAGGATCGCGCCGGTCTCGTAGACGGCGACGTCGCCGTCGCGGATCGTGCCGACGCGCCGGAGCGGGTTCGCCTCGGCGAAGCCGGGCGTCTCGTCCCGCCGCTTCGGGTGCACGTCGTGCACGGTGTACGGGATCCCGCCCTCCTCGAGCGCCGCCCGGGTGGCGAAGCTCGCCGAGCCGGTGATCTGGAAGAGATCGATCACCGGCGCATCACGCCTTCACCGGCACCGACAGCTTCTTCGTCGTCTTGTTGCCGCTCGCGTCGGCCGCCGTCAAGACGATCGCGGCCGTCCCCGTCCGCTTGTTCGACAGCAGAGCCTGGAGCAGCTGCTTGACGCCATCCCCGTTCACATCCCCCACACCCCCCACCGACCACCCCGCCTGATCGGCCGCCGCCGCACCGTCGATCTGCACGTTCGCCTGCGCCAGGAGATCCACGGTCCCGGCCTGCTGGGGCAACGCAGCCGGCCCCGCCACGGCACCTACGGCAACCACGAGAGCACAGACGCCGACCACCACGGCTGTGACACGACGAATCGGACGCATCGGACGCTCCTTCCTCGACGGCGAAGAGACCGCGAACGGTCGCACTGCGCGCCGCCGGAGTCATTCACCCCAACGCGCGCTGCGACGAATGCTAGGCCCTGACCGGGACGGTGAGCCGTGCCTTCGACGTGTTGCCGGCGCGATCGGTCGCGGTCAGCGTGATCACGGCCGTTCCCCTGGGACGGCCTCGGAGCAGCGCCCGGAGCGGCGCCTGCGCATCCGGCGCGAACACGACCTTGAAGTTCGTCGTCTTCGGCGCCGTCAGCGTGCGGACGGCCGTGATCAACCGCACGCGGCGCGACGAGCCGGACGCGCGCACCACGACCTCGACCGAGAGCGTGCACGCCTCGTCGCAGCCGCCGCTCACGTACAGCGCGCGCGCCTGCAGCAGACGTTGCGACGCCTTCGCTCCCAGGGTCGTCGCGGGCGACTTCCCGTCGAACGGCACCACCGTGAAGGCCAGAGGCACCGTGATCGCGCCGGCGAGATCGGTCATCGTCACGTTCACCGACCCGGTCCCGACGGCCGCCGGCGTGCCGCTGACGGCGCCGGTTCGAGGGTCGAGCTCGAGCCCCGCCGGCAGGGGCGGCGACACGGAGAACGTCGGGGCGCCCGTCGTCGCGATCGCCGCCGGCCCGTGCGCGACGAGCGGCCGGCGGGCGCTGCCGACCAGCGGCTCGTAGGCGAGCGCGGGGTTGCCGAACCCCAGCACCGCGTACGCGGATCCCGACTCGACCCTGCCCGAGGGGTCGGCGCGATAGGCGCCGACGAGCGCGTCGGGGCGCCCGTCGCCATTCACGTCGCCGCGCGCGACCGGGAAGCCCAGGCTGTCGCCCGCTGCGGCTCCGTCGATCCGGATCCCGGCCAGGCCGAGCCCCCCGGAGGTCGACGGTCGCCGTCGTCGCCTTGCCGAAGACGACGTACGCCGAGCCTGCCGCGTGGCGGCCGTTGTTGCCGGTGAACGGCGCCCCGACCAGGACGTCGACGAGCCCGTCGCCGTTCACGTCCCCCGCGTCCGAGACCGAGATGCCGGCCGCGTCGTTCGCGAGGGCGCCGTCGATCCGGAACCCGCCGGCGCCCAGCGCCGCCAGGTCGACGGTCGCGGACGACGCCTTCCCGAAGACGACGTACGCGGAGCCCGAGCCTGCGCGCCCGTTGTTGTCGGCTGCGCCTGCGCCGATGACGACGTCTGCGCGCCCGTCGCCGTTGACGTCGCCTGCGCCCGAGGCGTCGACGGCCGCGCCGTCGCCGGCAGCGGCCCCGTCGATGCGAAAGCCGCGCGTGCCGAGCGTTCGCAGGTCGA
>VGCB01000082.1 GCA_016870235.1 Actinomycetota bacterium
CCGACCAGTACGAACGCCTCCATGACTCGGCCTCGCCGGACGAAGTCGATATCAATCACAGACAACAAGAACAGAAGGCCGCTTGATCACCTAACCACCACCTGTCCACGAAAGCGGGGGGCCTCCATAGCGCCTGTGGCTGAGCGGTGTCACGGTCGTCGTCGCAGCCGGGAACTACGGTCAGAGCGCCACGAGCCCGAGCGGCGTGGTCTTCGCACCCGCCAACGATCCGTTCGTGATCACGGGCGGCGCGTCGGGCACGCGAAGGACGGCGGACATCGTCGACGACTACGCGGCGCCGTGGTCGGCCTGGGGCTACACGAACGAGGGCTTCCTCAAGCCCGAGGTCGCTGCTCCGGGCCGCTGGATGCGCGGCGCCGTGCCCGAGCTCGGCACGATGAAGATCCAGTTCCCGACGCGCAGCCTCGGTCAGGGCTACATGTGGATGTCGGGCACGTCGTTCGCAGCGCCGGTCGTCTCGGGCCTCGCGGCGAACATCCTCGCCCGCAACCCGAGCTGGACGCCCGACCAGGTGAAGGGCGCCCTCATGCTCACCGCGCGGATGCCGTACGGGCACGCCGCCGGCGGCGCGCTCGGCGTCGGGATCGTGAACGGCCCGTCCGCGGCGACCTCGCCCGGGCAAGCCAACCCGAACGCGGCCCTCTACCAGTTCGTGACCACGGACTCGACGGGCGGCGCGACGTTCGACAGCGCCGCCTGGGAGGAGACGGCGAAGGCGAACGCCTCGTGGGCGAGCGCCTCGTGGTCGTCGGCGTCCTGGTCGTCGGCCTCCTGGGCGAGCGCCTCGTGGGCCAACGCCTCCTGGGCGAACGCCTCCTGGGCCAGCGCCTCGTGGTCGTCGGCCTCGTGGGCGAATGCGTCCTGGGCGAACGCCTCGTGGGCGAACAACGCCAACACCTCGTCCGAGCCGGAGGAGTAGGCCCGAGACGACACGACCCGATCCACGGGAGGGCGGCGAGAGCCGCCCTCCGTCATTCCCACTCGATCGTCGCCGGCGGCTTCGACGAGATGTCGAGGGCGACCCGGTTGACGCCGCGCACCTCGTTGATGATGCGGCTCGAGATCGTCTCCAGGAGGTCGTACGGGAGCCGCGCCCAGTCGGCGGTCATCGCGTCCTCGGAGGTGACGGCGCGGATCACGATCGGGTACGCGTACGTCCGCTCGTCGCCCATCACGCCGACCGAGCGGATCCCCGGCAGGACGGCGAAGCACTGCCAGATCTCGCGGTAGAGCCCGGCCTTGCGCACCTCGTCCAGCAGGATCGCATCGGCAGCACGCAGGATGTCGAGCCGCTCGCGGGTGACGTCGCCGATGATCCGGATCGCGAGGCCGGGGCCCGGGAAGGGATGACGCCAGACCATCCGCGCGGGCAGCCCGAGCTCCTCGCCGACGCGCCGCACCTCGTCCTTGAACAGCAGGCGGAGCGGCTCGACGAGGTCCATCTCCATGTCCTCGGGAAGCCCGCCGACGTTGTGGTGCGACTTGATCGTCGAGGCGACGCCGACGTCGCCGCCGGACTCGATCACGTCCGAGTAGAGCGTCCCCTGGACGAGGAAGCGGACGTCGCCGAGCGCCGCCGCCTCGTCCTCGAAGACGCGGATGAACTCCTCGCCGATGATCTTGCGCTTCCGCTCGGGGTCGGTGACCCCCGCGAGCTTCGCGAGGAACCGCTCCTCTGCCCTCACGTGCACGAGCGGAACGTGGAAGTGGTTGCCGAAGGTCTCGACGACCTGCTCCGCCTCGTTCTCGCGCAGCAGCCCATGGTCGACGAAGACGCAGGCGAGCTGATCGCCGATCGCCTTGTGGACGAGGAGCGCCGCGACGGCGGAGTCGACGCCTCCCGAGAGCCCGCAGATCACCTTCTCCGAGCCGACCTGCGCGCGGATCCGCGCGACCTGCTCCTCGATCACCGCGGCCGGCGTCCAGGTCGCGGGCGCACCGGCGACCTCGCGCAGGAAGTTCTCGAGGATCTGCTGCCCGTAGGGCGTGTGGACGACCTCCGGGTGGAACTGGACCGCGTACAGCCCGCGTGCCGGATCCTCGAAGGCTGCGATCGGTGTCGTCGCAGACGACGCGACGACGTGGGCTCCCGGAGGGGCTGCGACGACCGAATCGCGGTGCGACATCCAGACGACCTGATGCTCGGGCATCTCGGCGAAGAGGGCCGAGTCGCTGAGATCGACCTCGGTCTTCCCGTACTCGGAGACGTCGTTCGGCTCGACGGAGCCCCCGAGGTCCCGGGCCATCAGCTGCATCCCGTAGCAGATCCCCAAGGTCGGGATTCCAAGCCCCAGGATGTCCCCGTCGATCTCCGGCGCGTTGTCCACGTAGACAGAAGCTGGCCCACCCGAGAGAATGAGCGCGGCGGGGTTCTTCGCGCGGATCGCGTCGGCAGGGAGCCGGTGGCTGACGAGCTCCGAGTAGACCCGAGCCTCGCGCACCCGACGCGCGATCAGCTGGCTGTACTGGCCGCCGAAGTCGAGGACGAGGACAGGCCGTTCCTCCACCCCCGCGTCGGGCGTGGGAAACGCGATCACCTGCGCGGACTCAGCGTTCACCGCACGCGTCTCCATCGCTTCTCCGGCCTGCCGACACCCGCACGACCTTGCATCCCATCCAGAAGATCGAGGCCGCGAAAGCGGCCCAAGTGCGGCTGCAGAGGTCCCCCGACCGGAGCTGCGGCGAGGAAGGCCGCACTAGCCACGGCGGTAGTTCGGCGCGTCCTTCGTGATCGTGACGTCGTGCGGATGGCTCTCGCGGAGGCCGGCGCCGGTGATGCGGACGAACCGTGCTTCCTTCATCGCGTCGACGGTCGGCGCGCCGCAGTAGCCCATCGCCTGCCGGAGCCCGCCGACGAGCTGGTACACGATCGGCGCCAGCGGCCCCTTGTACGCGACACGGCCCTCGATCCCCTCGGGCACGAGCTTGTCGACGTCCTCGACATCGCCCTGGAAGTAGCGGTCCTTGGAGAACGACCGCGCCTTCATCGCCCCGAGCGATCCCATCCCGCGGTACTCCTTGAAGCGCTCGCCCTGCACGAGGATGACGTTGCCGGGGGCCTCGTCGGTGCCAGCGAGCATCGACCCGAGCATGACGACGTCGGCGCCCGCCGCGATCGCCTTCGCGACGTCGCCCGACGACGTGATCCCACCGTCCGCGATCACCGGGACGTCGTGCTCGTGCGCGACGAGGGCGACGTCGTAGACCGCCGTGATCTGCGGAACCCCGACGCCGGCGACGACGCGCGTGGTGCATATGCTGCCCGGCCCGACTCCTGCCTTCAGGCAATTCGCCCCCGCGTCGATCATGGCTTCGGCGGCATCGCTCGTCGCAATGTTGCCCGCGATGACATCGACCGACAGCGTTCCCTTGATCCGGCGCACCACGTCGAGGACGTTCTGCGAATGTCCGTGGGCGGTGTCGACGACGAGGGCGTCGACGCCGGCCTCGACGAGGGCAGCCGCCCGCTCCATCGCGTCCGACCCGACGCCGACGGCGGCCGCGACCCGCAGGCGCCCGCGGTCGTCCTTCGTCGCGTCCGGGTACTTCTCGCGCTTCTGGATGTCCTTGACCGTGATCAGCCCTCTGAGGCGGCCGTCGGCGTCGACGATCGGCAGCTTCTCGATCTTGTGGCGGCCGAGGATCGCCTCCGCCTCCTCGAGCGTCGTGCCGACCGGGCCCGTGACGAGGTCGCGCGCCGTCATGTACGCCGAGACCGGCTGTCCGGCGTCGACCCCGAAGCGGAGATCGCGATTCGTGAGGATGCCGACGAGCACCCCGGCCGCGTCGGTGATCGGCACGCCGGAGACGCGGTAGCGCGCCATCAGCTCGAGCGCCTCGGAGACGAGCGCCGTCGGCGGCAGCGTCACCGGCTCGACGATCATCCCCGCCTCGGAGCGCTTGACCTTGTCGACCTCGGCCACCTGATCCTCGATCGCGAGATTGCGGTGGATGACGCCGATGCCGCCCTCGCGCGCCAGCGCGATCGCGAGCCGCGCCTCGGTGACGGTGTCCATCGCCGCCGAGACGATCGGAATCCCGAGCGCGATCGAGCGCGTCAGCCGGCTGCGCGTGGAGACGTCGTTCGGGAGCACCTCCGACTCGGCCGGGACGAGCAGGACGTCGTCGAAGGTCAGGCCTTCCCTGCCGAACTTCGCGTCGCGATCGTCGAAGAGCACTCGCTGCGATCGTAGACGATCGACCGGAGGCGCTCTCCCGATGGAGAGCTCAGGGGGAACCGCAGATTCCGCCCGACTCACGATCCGGACGCTCGCGCGCCTCTCCGTCCGACCGACGGCCGGCTGGCGCGCGAGCCCCCGAGACCCGACGACGGCCCTACGGCCAGACGGGGCCGCTGCGGGCGAAGGCCTCCGCGACACCGAGAGTGGAGATCGCCGTGAGGGTGACGGCGAGGAAGAGCGTGAAACGCGTGTGGAGACGCACTGCAATCCTCCGAGCTAGTGGATTACCTTGCGTCAGGCGCCTGACTTGTCAGTTCGAATCGGCATTTCCGCCGCGGACTTGAGTCCCGAGTCGACGCCCGCTCGGTCCGACCGGCGCCCGGGGCGGGTGCCGTGGCCATAATCAGCGTCGTGGCGATCACCCCCGACAGGCGCGTCCTCGAGTCCGGGATCGAGGTGAAGCCGCTCTACGACGCGGTCGACGCGAGGCGCGAGCTCGAGCCGCCGGGCGTCTTTCCGTTCACGCGCGGGCCGTACCGCGACATGTACCGCGGCCGGCCTTGGACGATGCGCCAGTACGCCGGCTTCGCCTCCGCCGAGGAGTCGAACGCGCGCTACCGATACCTGCTCGAGCGCGGCCAGACCGGGCTCTCGGTCGCTTTCGACCTCCCCACCCAGCTCGGCTACGACTCCGACGACGCCCGTGCGGAGGGAGAGGTCGGGCGCACGGGCGTCGCGATCGACTCGCTGGCCGACATGGAGATCCTGCTCGCCGGGATCCCGCTCGACCAGGTCTCGACGTCGATGACGATCAACGCGCCCGCGTCGCTGCTCCTCCTTCTCTACGAGCTCGTTGCCGAGGGCCAGGGCGTGGCGGGCGACAGGCTCCGCGGCACGGTGCAGAACGACATCCTCAAGGAGTACGCGGCGCGCGGGAACTACATCTTCCCGCCGCGGCCGTCGATGCGGCTCACCACCGACCTCTTCGCGTACTGCGAGGAGCGGATCCCGAGCTGGAACACGATCTCGATCTCCGGCTACCACATTCGAGAGGCCGGCTCGACCGCCGCCCAGGAGATCGCGTTCACGCTCGCGAACGGCATCGCGTACTGCGAGGCCGCCGTCGCCGCGGGGCTGTCACCCGACTCCTTCGGCGAGCGCCTCTCGTTCTTCTTCAACGCGCACAACCACTTCTTCCAGGAGGTGGCGAAGTTCCGCGCCGCCCGCCGCATGTGGGCGCAGATCATGCGCGACCGCTTCGGGGCGACGAACCCGAAGGCGCAGGCCCTCCGCTTCCACGCGCAGACCGGCGGCTCGACGCTGACCGCGCAGCAGCCTGAGAACAACATCGTGCGGGTCGCCGTCCAGGGCCTCTCCGCCGTCTGCGGCGGCGCCCAGTCCCTGCACACGAACGGGTTCGACGAGGCGCTCGCGCTGCCGACCGAGCACGCCGCGACGCTCGCGCTCCGCACCCAGCAGATCCTCATGCACGAGGCGGGGACGACCGACACGGCCGACCCGCTCGGCGGGGCCTACTTCATCGAGGCCTTGACCGACGAGCTCGAGCGCCTCGCGTGGGAGCTGATCGAGCAGATCGACGAGCGTGGCGGCGCCGTGCCCGCGATCGAGGAGTCGTTCGTCCAGGAGCAGATCGAGGAGGCGGCCTTCCGCTGGCAGACCGAGGTCGAGGCGGGCGAGCGCGTGATCGTCGGCGTCAACCGGTTCGCCGACGCCGCCGACGGGCGCGTCGAGATCATGAAGGTCGATCCCGCGTCCGAGCAGCGGCAGCGCGCGCGGACGGGGGCGGTTCGCGCGGAGAGGAACATCGAGGCCGCTGCCGCGGCGCTCGCCGAGGTCGAGCGCGTCGCCGCGACCGACGCGAACCTCCTGCCCGCAATGCGGGAGGCGCTCCGGGCCCGCTGCACGATCGGCGAGATCTGCAGCACGCTTCGCGCGCTTTGGGGGACGTTCGACTCGATCAGGGGATGAGCCCCCGGGCCGGCGGCCTGTCCCCGCCCGTACGATGATGCGATGAGCCGTCGGATGCACGTCGTCCTTCTCGTCGCGCTCGGCGCCTTCGTGCTGCCCCTCGTCGCCCTCGCCGCGACGCGCGAGGACGCGGCCGGGCCCGGGTTCGCGACGGACGTGGCGCCGGTCGTGCGCGACACCTGCGCCGGGTGCCACCAACTGGGCGGCATCGCTCCCTTCGCCTTCCGCACGGCGAGCGACCTCCAGCGACGCAAGGCGGCGATCGAGGCAGTGCTCCGGGCGAAGACGATGCCGCCGTGGCCTCCGGGCTCGGGCTCGCCGCGGTACGTCGGCCAGGAGCACCGGACGCTGACCGACGAGGAGCGCGCGACCGTCCTCGAATGGGTCGCCGCCGGGGCGAAGGCGCCCGCCGCGTCGCCGATCGGCTCGCCGAAGGCGGCCGCGAAGGCGACGCGCCAGGGGGAGACCGTCCGCACGGTGGCGATGACGACCCCGTACACGCCGGCAGCGCAGAGCGGCTCGACGGACGACTACCGCTGCTTCCTGATCGACCCCAAGCTCACGGACGACGCCTTCCTCACCGGCGCGCAGATCGAGCCCGGGCAGGCGGCGCTCGTGCACCACGTCATCCTCTTCCGCGTCCGGCCCACGGAGGTCGCCGCCGCACGTCGCAAGGACGCGGCGAGCAAGGGTCCGGGGTGGACGTGCTTCGGTGACGCCGGCCTGCCGAGCGACGCCCGAGGCGCAATCCAGACGCTCGGCGACTCGTCGTGGATCGCGGCCTGGGCCCCAGGCTGGGGCGGCGAGAGGCTCCCCGACGGCGTCGGCATCCCGCTCGCCGCGGGTACCCAGATCGTGATGCAGGTCCACTACAACCTCCTGAACGGACGCCAGCCGGACCGCTCGAAGGCGATGCTCACGCTGGCTCCCGGCGCTGCGGCGCTGACGAAGGTGGAGACGAGCCTCTACCCCGCTCCCGTCGAGGTTCCGTGCGCCGCCGGCGAGACCGGTGCGCTCTGCGATCGCGGCGCCGCGATCGGCGACGGCCTCCGCAAGTACGGCGCCGCCGGCTTCGTGCCGCTCGGCCTCCTCTACCTCTGCGGCAAGGACGTCCAGGCGCCGCCGACCGGGCTCTCGAGCAGCTGCGACCGGAGCTTCAAGACGCCGACGACGATCTACGGCGTCGCCGGCCACATGCACCTCCTCGGCCAGTCGATCACGGTGGAGCTGAACCCGGGGACGCCGTCCGCGCGGACGCTCCTCGACATCCCGCGGTGGGACTTCCACTGGCAGACCGTCTACACGCTCGCCGAGCCGGTGAAGGCAGCGGCCGGCGACGTGGTGCGCGTCTCGTGCACCTGGGACACCACGAAGCGGGCGGCGCTGACCGGCCCGGCGCGCACGCCGAAGTACCTCGTCTGGGGCGAGGGAACGACGGACGAGATGTGTCTCGGCGTCCTCCAGGTCACGCGCGGCGGCTAGCGGCGGGCGTCGCGGCGCACCCGAGTGCGGATCCTCCTCGTCTCGCAGATGTACCCCGGGCCGCGGGCGCCCGGCCTCGGCACGTTCGTCGCCGAGCTGGAAGCGGAGCTCTCAGCGCGCGGGCACGAGCTCGCCCGAGCCGTCGTCGATCGCCGCGGCGGCACCCACCGGCACTTCCGGCTCCTCCTCGACACCGCGCTCCGGGCGAGGGCATTCCGACCGGACGTCGTCTACGCCCACTTCCTCCTCCCCGCAGGCCTGTGGGCGGTGCTCGCCGGCGGCGCCCCGGTGGTCGTCACCGCGCACGGCCAGGACGTCGAGAACGCCCACGGCTCGGCGGCCGTCCGCGCCGGCACCCGCCTCGTCGTGCGGCGTGCCGCGGCAGTCGTCGCCGTCTCGCGCTGGCTGCGCGACCGGCTCGACGCCGTCGCGCCCGAGGCCGACGGCAAGACCGAGGTGATCGACTGCGGCGTCGACCTCGAGCGCTTCCGCCCCCGCGATCGCGACGAGGCACGCCGCGACCTCGGCATCGATCCCGGCGGGACGCTCTTCCTCTGCGTGGGCACGCTGAGCGAGCGAAAGAACGTCCTCGCCCTCGCCCGCGCGGTCGAGCGCCGCGACGAGGGGACGCTCGTCCTCGTCGGCGACGGCCCGCTGCGACCGGCGCTCGCGCACAGACCGCGCGTCGTCCTCGCCGACCAGCAGCCGCGGGACCGCGTGGCGACCTGGATCGCCGCCGCCGACGTCGTCTGCCAGCCGAGCCTGATCGAGCCGTTCGGGCTCGCCGCGCTCGAAGGCCTCGCGTCCGCGCGGAGCGTCGTCGGCACCACCGTCGGCGGGCACCCCGAGTTCGTGACCGCCGACGCGGGCGTGCTCGCCACGCCCGGCGACGACGCGTCGCTCG
>VGCB01000083.1 GCA_016870235.1 Actinomycetota bacterium
AGCCGTTCCCGGCGGAAGGCGCGTGGCCGTCCGCCTCCGGCGCCGACCTGCCCGCGTCCCCGTCTCCACCGGCAGCGTCGCCAACGTCCGCCACGCCCGATCCGCCGCCCGACGGGTGCTGCGTGCCCGAACCGGCGCCGACGTCGTCGCTGCCGCCGCCCGAGAGATCATGGGCCGGCAGGAACGGCTTCTCCGCGTCCTCGGCAGTGGCACCCGGGTCGCCGGAAGGCCCGTGAGCGACGGAGACGATCCCACCGTCGCCGTCGACGGTGAAGACGAGCGGCCCGGCGTCGTTGCCCGACGCGAAGGCGCCGGCGACGAGCGACTCGCCCGCGAGCCCGGTCGTGAAGTGGGAGGAGGACGGTCCTTCCGCGTCGCCTGCCGTCGGGGCGTCGCCGCCGCCGTCGCCGCCTTCGAGCGCCCCGAGCCCGGCGAACGGGCTGCCGCCGTTCGGGTCGTCGAGCGGCGCCACGTACTCGATGCCGGCCGAGCCCGCATGCGACGAGAGGCCGGACGTCGACAGCGACTGCGTCTTCGCGCTCGCGCCGACGCCGATCCCGAGCATGACCACGGCCATCACGGGCACGACGAGCTTCCGCGACCGGAGGACCCCGAACAGCTTGCGAGCGTCGCGCTTCGAGCACTGCATGAGCTCGGCGAGCGCGGCGATCACGTGCTCCTCTTTCATCGAGAGCGTCTCGGCGAGCGTCTCGACGTCGGGGCGCCGGAGGGTGAACGGCCTGTTCGGGACCCCGCGCACGGCCCAGATCAGCTCGATGTACGAGAGGAGGACGTCCTCGACGAGGTCCGACCGGTTCGCAAGCTGCTTGGTCGCGCCGCCGGCATAGAGCTCCGCGTCGCGCAGGCTCACCCGGAGCGGCACGCGCACCGGGAAGACGGAGTCGAGGTCGAGCTCGTAGAGGGTCTCGAGGAGCGACGTGAGCCCGTCGACGAGCGGGTGCCTCCCCTCCTCGATCGCTTTCAGCTGCCCGCGATCGAGCCGCCCGTTCGACTCCTTCGCCAGTCCGCGCAGGGAGATGCCCTGCGCCTCGCGCGTGGCACGGAGCGCCGCTCCAACCCGCGCCGCCCACGCCGTCGGCTCCATGAAGACGCCGGGCGCGATCTCTTTCCGTGCCTCAGAAGTGTCCATACATTCATGGACGGGGCATTCGCTCATCCGCACCTGACCCTTCGGAGGGTCGGGCCCCTACGCGATTCCGGTACATCCGGCTCCCCCGCTCGGGGGCCTCGCTAGCGCCCGTCGGTCGCGATCAGGCTCTCGTAGAACGCCTCGAGCCCATCGGCGATCGTCTCCCACCGGTACGTCGCCCGCACGACCTCGTGTCCGTGCGCGGCGAGCCGGGCGCCCAGCTCCCTATCCTCGAAGAGGCGGAGGACGGCGTCGGCGAAGCCGGCGGCGTCGTCGGCGACGAGCAGGTCGGCGCCCTCGACGACGTCGATCCCCTCGCAGCCGAGCGACGTCGAGACGAGGGGCTTCCGCATCGCGAGCGCCTCCATCACCTTGAGGCGCGTGCCGCCGCCCATCCGCATCGGCACGACGAAGACGGCCGAGCGGTACACGTAGGGCCGCACGTCGTCGACGGCACCCGTGACGACGACCTTGGAGGAGGCAAGGCTTCGCACCTCGTCGGCGGGCTCGCCGCCGACGGCGTAGAAGACCGTGTCGGGATGGACGGCGAGGAGCCGCGGCATCACCTCGCCGACGAACCACGTGACGGCGTCGATGTTCGGCCGGGTGGAGAGCAGCCCGGTCATCACCACCGAATGAGGCTCGGGAACGGCGTCCGACGGGCAGAAGTAGTCGACGTCGACGCCGTTCGCCGCCGAATGGACGCGCGTGCCCGGCGCTGCCGCCTCGACGATCGGCACCTCGCGCAGGGACGTGGCGACGACCGCGGAGGCCCGCCGCCACAGCTCGATCTCCTCGCCCTTGAACTTCGCGTACTCGCGCCAGTTGTAGAGGCGCCGGAAGAGCGACCGCTCGGTCTTGAACATGCGATGCAGCAGCTCGTACACGATGTCGTGCTCGGCGACGACGAGTCGGGAGCGCGAGTCGAACCGGTACGGGGCAGCGAGGTGGCTCGACTCGACCTGGATCACGTCGAACGGCTCGCCGGCACAGAGCTCGTCGAGCGCCTGCTGCATCTGCGGCGCGTACAGCGAGGTGCGCTGGTACGAGGTCGGTCGCAGGATCGAGAGGAGCTGACCGATCCGCTTCGCACGCCGGCTCGCCTCCAGGCCCGGCACGACACGAACGTCGGAGCAGACCTGAGACAAGGCGGCGATCTTCGCCGCATCGCCCTCGCCGCCGAAGGCGACGATCGAGAGGTGGTGCCGTCTGGCGAGGAACTGCACGAGCTGGAAGACGCGGATCCGGAATCCGGACACGGGCGGGTACGGCAGGGTGCTGGCGACGACGAGGATCCGCATCGGGGCTCAGCCGACCGGCGCGCCCCAGGTCCGTCGCAGGCACTCGCGATAGTCGAGCGGAGGCTCCCAACCGAGGAGTTGGCGGGCCTTGCGGTTCGTGAACCGAAGCGGCTTCATGCGCGCCTCGAACTGCGCCGGCACGAGGATCGAGGGAAGCTCGTCGTTGCGCCCGAGCACGTTGTCGAACAGGAAGCGCACGACACCGTACACGGGCCTGTAGGGAAGCGGGACACGGAGCCGGCGGATCCCCTCGCCGCGAAGGTGCTCGCCGAGGAACGTCCAGATGCGCTCTCCCGCACCGTCGACGACGTTGAACGTCTCGCCCGTGGCGCGCTGATCGTCGGCGCCGAGTGCGAAGAGGTCGGCGCAGTTGTCGATGTGCGTCATCGGGATCCGACCGCACGGGCCGATGACGACCTGCACCGGGCCGAGCCGCTGGCCGAACGCGGCCAGGTCCGTGTGACCGCGTCCCCAGATGAACCCGGGCCGCAGGACGACGAGCTCCCAGCCGTTCTCCGCCGCGTAGCGTCGGGTCACCGTCTCCTGCCAGGTCTTCGAGATCGCATAGCCGCCCCGACCGTAGAGCGCCGAAGGCTCGGTCACGGGCGACGTCTCGTCGAGGGTGCCCGTGACGCTGCTCCAGTCGTACACGGAGAACGTGCTGGCGAGGACGACGCGCCCGCAATCCGTACCCCTCATCGCGTCGAGGAGCCGCTCCGTCCCGCCAACCGTGGCGGGGAACGCCTCGGCCCGGCCGAACGCGGCCGCGAGATGGACGAGCACGTCCACGTCCTCGAACGCCGCCGGGAGGTCACGCGCCGTCCGCAGGTCGGCACGGACGATGTCCGTCACCCCCATCCGGTCGAGCTCGGACGCGTCCGCGACCGGCCGGACGAGTGCCCGCACCGTGTGCCCGTGCGCCAGCAAAGCGCGCACGACCGCGGTTCCGAGGAATCCGTTGGCGCCCGTCACGAGCGCTCTCACGGTGCGACCTCGCGAGGCCGAAGCGCGTCGATCATCAGGTTCACCTCGCGCACCTGCTGCGGCGTGATCGGCAGCGGCGTGCCGTCGGCGATCGAGCCGTAGGTTCGCCTGACGATCTCGGTCAGGCCGTCGTAGCCTCCCTGTCCCGATCTGAACTTCGAGAGGAACGTCTGGACGGCGGCCCGACGGATCGCCTTGCCCTCGTCGAGCCCGTTGACGATCCCGCCCAGCGGTCCGAGCCCCTCGCGCACGCGGGTGAACGTGAGCCGTGTCTCGAACAGGTTCGCGGTTGCGCGCATCCGCTCCCCGTAGACCCGGAGCCAGAAGGCCGCCGGCTGCGCCGAGCACGAGAACGTGAGCGCGGCCGTCGCCCGTTCACCCTCGACGAGCCCCCGAAACTCGTCGAAGGGTGCGAGCGAGTCGCGTCGCTTCTGCCAGATCGAGGTCGCCGCGCGATGGGGACCGACGAACGCGTGAGCGAGCGACGCGAGGTGCGGGAGGAAGTCCGCGATCGCTCCGCCGGGCATCGTCAGGACCGGATGCGGCGCGTTGGGGTCGGCGAATCCGCCGGGGCCGAGGATGTCCAGGCAGTACATGACCTCGACGTGGACGACGGCTCCGAAGACGCCTGTCTTGATCCGCCGCAGGATCTCCTGCGCGGCGATGCTGTAGATCGTGTTGTAGTCCTCGAGAACGACGAGATCGCGCGTGGCCGCGCGCTCGAGGAGATCCTCCAGCTCGGCCAGCGACGACGTGATCGGCTTCTCGACGATCACGTGTGCGCCCGCCTCGAGGCACTCGACCGCGATGGAATAGTGCGACTGCGGCGAGGTCGTGACGTGGACGACGTCGGGCTTGGCCGCGCGCAGCATCTCGGTCAGGTCGGTGAACCAGGCAGTGGCGCCGTGCCGCAGCGCCGCGCTCTCCGCCGCCGCCCGCGAGAGGTCGCAGACACCCGCGATCTCGACCGTCGGCATCCCCTGCAGCGCTTTCAGATGCTCGACGGCGATCTGGCCGGCGCCGACGAGAGCGGCCTTCACGCGATGCCCCCGGCGCACCGAGCAGGGAACCTCCCGCGCGCCGAGGTGCGGAGGCTGCTTCTGAGGAGGACTGCATGGCGCGCCTGAGCTTACAGAGCACCGGGCCGCCGGCTTCTCGCCTACGAGGCGACGGCCTCGAGGATCTCCTCGGGGATGTCGAAGTTCGCGTAGACGTCCTGGACGTCGTCGTTGTCCTCGAGCCCCTCGACGAGTCGAACGATCTTCTTCGCGACCGCCTCGTCGCTCACCGAGACCGTGTTCTTCGGGATCATCGAGAGCTCGGCGGACTCGATCGCGAAGCCCGCTTCCTCGACGGCCTGCCGCACCTGGGCCAGGAGCTCCGGCGGCGACGACACCTGGAAGGTCGAGCCGTCGAGCTCGACGTCGTCGGCGCCGGCGTCGGCAGCGACGAGGAGGAGCTCCTCGTCGTCGACCCCCTGCGCTGTGACGAGCACGACGCCGCGCCGCTCGAACTGCCATGCGACCGCGCCGGTGGCACCGAGGTTGCCGCCGTTCTTCGAGAAGAGGTGGCGTACCTCGGATGCCGTCCTGTTGCGGTTGTCGGTGAGCGCCTCGACGATGACCGCGACCCCTTCGGGCCCGTAGCCCTCGTAGACGACGGTCTCCCAGTTGGCGCCGTCCTGGTCGGCGCCGGAGCCCTTCGCGATCGCGCGCTCGATGTTGTCCTTCGGCATCGAGTACGACCGCGCCTTCTCGATCGCGTTCTGGAGCGCGAGGTTCGCGGCGGGGTCGGGCCCACCCTCCTTGGCGGCGACCATGATCGCCTTCGAGAGCTTGGAGAAGAGCTTGCCGCGCGCCTTGTCGGCGGCGCCCTTCTTGTGCTTGATCGTCGACCACTTGCTATGCCCTGACAACCTGCTCCTCCTCGACTGCCCCTACCAGTTCCAGGAACCGCTCGTGCACGCGCGGGTCGTCCGTCAGCTCGGGATGGAACGACGCCGCAAGGATACGGCCGTCGCGCACGAGCACCGGCTCGTCGACGAGCCTCCCGAGCACCTCGACTTCGGGCCCGAGCTCGCGGATTCGCGGCGCGCGGATGAAGACGCCGTGGAACGGCCGACGGTCGCCTTCGAGCTCGAGGTCGGCCTCGAAGCTCGCGACCTGCCGCCCGTACGCGTTCCGGTCGACGGCGATGTCGGCGAGGCCGAGGTGCACGCGGTCGAGCACGATCATCCCCGCACAGGTGCCGAGCACCGCGCCGCGGAAGGAACGGATGCCGTCGTCGAGGCCGTAGCCGCGGGCGAGCTTCATCATCGTCGTCGACTCGCCGCCGGGGATCACGAGCCCGTCGAGGCCGCCGAGATGCTCGGGCAGCCTGACCTCGCGCACGTCGGCGCCGAGGCGGCGGAGCACCTGCACGTGCTCGCGGAAAGCTCCCTGGAGGGCGAGGACACCGATCGTCACGTCGCAAGTGTACGGCGTCCCGCGGGCGGCACCGCGGAGGTCGGTCGGGCACGTGTTGTTCGCACGGACAATGGGCGGAAGCCTCTTGCGATGCCGCCGCGGAACGAAGTCGCTGCACAGGGGCTCGCGGCCGAATCCGGCGGGAAACGTCGTGTGCGATCGTGTAACGTGCCGGACATGGCGTACGAGGGGAGTCTCGAGATCGATGCCGCCTGGACCTGGGAGCGGTGCCCCGTCGCGATCGACGGTGACGCGCTGCACTTCGAGGTCGAGGCCGCGAAGCCGTATGTTGCCGGCTCGGAGGACGGGCTGCTGTGGGACCTCGTCCGCGTCGCCGACGAGGAAGAGGCGCTGCGATTCGCACGCCGCTACGGGCCGCTCCGGCCACTCGCTGCGGACGCGCGCGAACCGCTCGACACGTGGCTCCTGGAGGCAGGGCTCCTCCACGGGACGCTCCATCTCCATGCCGACGTCTCGCCGGCGCGGCTCTCCGACCCGGGCGGCATCGCGGCTCTCCGCGCGCGGTGGGAGGACACGATGCCCGACGTGCCTGCGCCCCGAAGCGACAAGGCGCTCCTCTTCGAGACGACGGGAGCGGTCGTCGAGGCGCTGAACCGGGGGCTCGAGGAGTCGTGCGTGCGGGTCGACGCGTCCGGCGGCGGCCTCCGTGTCGTCCACGTCCCGACCTCGTTGATCGGTCTCGTGTACCTCCAGCTCGCGCGGCTCGTCGCGGCGGAGGACATGCTGCGGCGCTGCCTCGAGTGCGGCCGCGTGTTCCCGGTGCAGGACAAGCGCCAGCGGTACTGCTCGGAGCGGCACGCGAGCCGCGCCCGCCTGCGGCGGTTCCGCGAGGGCAAGCGGGTGGTCGTCGAGCTGTAGCTCGACGGTCGCCGCCGGCGGCTACCAGCCGCGGACTTCGAGCCGCTCGGAGTCGGCCAGCGAGCCGGAGGCGATCCCGACCATCGGCTGGCCGAGGCCGGTCGAGACCTCGGCGAGGATCTTCGGGTCGGCGTAGTGCGTGGTCGCCTCGACGATCGCCTTCGCTCTCCGTGCGACGTCGTCGGTCCAGCCGTCCGGGTCGATCGTGCGATCGCGGCCGGACTTGAAGATCCCGGACCCGACGAAGACGCCGTCGGCCCCGAGCTGCATGCAGAGGGCCGCGTCGGCAGGGGTCGCGATCCCACCCGCCGTGAAGGTGACGACGGGCAGCCGACCGTTCTCCGCGACCCACCGGACGAGCTCGTAGGGCGCGCGGAGCTCCTTCGCCTCGGCGTAGAGCTCCTCCTCGCGAAGGCCCTGCAGCCGCCGGATGCCCCCGAAGACGGCCCGCATGTGGGTGACCGCGTTGACGATGTCGCCGGTGCCGGCCTCGCCCTTCGTCCGGATCATCGCGGCACCCTCGCCGATCCGCCGGAGCGCCTCGCCGAGGTTCGTGGCGCCGCACACGAACGGCACCGTGAAGGCCCACTTGTCGACGTGGTGCTCCATGTCGGCCGGGGTCAGGACCTCGGACTCGTCGACGTAGTCGATCTCGAGCGCCTCGAGGATCTGGGCCTCGACGAAGTGGCCGATGCGGCACTTCGCCATCACCGGGATCGAGACGGCCTCCTGGATGCCCCGGACCATCTCCGGGTCCGACATGCGGGCGACTCCGCCCTGTACGCGGATGTCGGCCGGGACGCGCTCGAGCGCCATCACGGCGCACGCACCGGCCTCCTCGGCGATCCGTGCCTGATCGGCGTCGACGACGTCCATGATCACCCCGCCCTTGAGCATCTCGGCGAGGCCTGTCTTCACGCGCAGCGTCCCGTGTTCGGCCATGGGCGGAGTGTAGCTTCGCGCCGGCTGCCGTCCGGCAATCCCTCCACCCGCGTGGGCCCATCGCCCGACAGGATCCCGACGAGCCCCCTCGCGTCCGCAAAGAGCGGCCTTCTCGGCCGGGCGCGGTGCTCGCCTTTCGGTCGGGGATGTGAGATAAGCGGGTCACGGGGCGCGGCCTCTCTCCCCCAGGCGGTCTTCCCGCCTGACCCCGGAGGTCGCCCCAGGCGGTCGGGGCCCCACCGGGCCCCGACCCGCAGCTCGCCCGCAGACGGCGCTCATGCTCCGACCCGTTCCGGCCGATACCGGAGACATGGCCGACAACGTCGATCGGAGCCTGCTCGAGCACTGGGAGGTGCTGCGCATCGAGAACAGCGAGGAGCGCCGCTTCCTCCGGTTGATCGACGCGGAGCTCCGGACGTCCGGGTCGAGCGCGATCACGTTCGCCGAGTCCGAGCGGCGGGCACGCAGTCATCTCCGCGCACGGCGGGCGACGATCCGCCTCGCGCCCGTGATCCCGCTCCGCGTCGCCGACTGACCCGCACGCGGCGCGGCCGCACTGCGGACAGGTACGGACGACGCGCCTGGGCTTAGAGTACGCCTCGGCGCGGCCGGCTCTCCCCGGACGTGCGCAGACGAGAGGAGTCGAGATGGCGGTTCGAGTCGAGGTCGATCCGGTGCGGTGCCGGGGATCGCAGACGTGCATCA
This sequence comes from Actinomycetota bacterium, assembly GCA_016870235.1. Next base: position 8,427 of record VGCB01000083.1, read on the forward strand.
CCTTCACGGGCGCCGTGTTCGAATGGCCGGAGGGGGCCGAGGCTGCCCGCGCGAAGCTCGAGATCGTCGACGATCCCGCGCTGATCGAGCTCGCCGAGGAGGCCGCCGAGTCGTGCCCGACCGCGGCGATCA
>VGCB01000084.1 GCA_016870235.1 Actinomycetota bacterium
GACGGACCCGAAGGTCGCCGAGATGCTGTGCCCGACCGACCACCCGCTCGGGACGAAGCGCATCTGCGTGGACATCGACTACTACGAGACGTACAACCGCGACAACATCTCGCTGGTCGACGTCCGCAAGACGCCGATCGAGCGGATCACGGAGAAGGGGATCGAGACGAGCGAGCAGGAGTACGAGCTCGACGTGATCGTCTACGCGATCGGGTTCGACGCGATGACCGGAGCCCTCTTCGCCATCGACATCAAGGGCCGCGACGGCGTCGCCCTGAAGGACGCATGGAAGGACGGCCCGCGCACGTACCTCGGCCTCCAGACCGCCGGCTTCCCGAACCTGTTCACGATCACCGGGCCGCAGAGCCCCTCGGTGCTCTCGAACATGATCGTCTCGATCGAGCAGCACGTCGACTGGCTCACCGACGCGATCGTCCACATGCGCGAGCGCGGCCTCGACACGATCGAGCCGACCCGCGAGGCGCAGGACGCCTGGGTCGACCACGTCAACGAGATCGGGAACATGACGCTCTTCCCGAAGGCGAACTCGTGGTACACGGGCGCCAACGTCCCCGGCAAGGTGCGCGTGCTGACGCCGTACCTCGGCGGCGTCGGCCCCTACCGCGAGCGGTGCAACCAGATCGCGGCCGACGGCTACGAGGGCTTCGAGCTCTCGAGCGCGCTCGCGACCGCGTAGAAGACCCCTCCGACCGGGCGCCGGCCCCACTCCGGCGCCCGGTCGTCCCGTCCCACACGATCCTCCGGAGGTATCAAGGTGTCCGTGACCGTTCTCGCCACCCTCAAGCTCAAGCCCGGCATGGCCGAGGCCGTGCTCGGCGGCCTCAAGGGGCTGCTCCCCGACACGCGCGCCTACCAGGGCTGCCAGAGCATCAAGATCGTTCAGGATCTCGACAACCCCGACACCGTCGCCCTCGTCGAGGAGTGGGAGAACCGCTCCGACCACGAGGCGTACCTCGCCTGGCGGGCAGAGCAGGGCGAGCTCGACAAGATGGCCGAGGTGCTCGCCGAGCCGCCGACCTTCCAGTACTGCAGCCAGCGCAAGGACATCTGGTGGGATTGAGGCCCTCCGGCCCAATCCCACCAGGCTGTCTGTTTTGCCGCGCGGGCGCGGGTCAGGCCGTCGGCCGCAGGCCGACGGCCTCGGCGTACGTGGCGAGCGCGTCGATGTGCGCCTGCGGGTCGGGCAGCCCGGCGTCGATCGACCGCATCGCGAGATGGGTGAAGCCCGCCTCCTCGTACGTGCGGATGTCCTCCTGCCAGTGCTCCGGGCCGGGCTCGTACTCGACGAACGCCTCGAACCCGAACGGGTCGCCTTCCCGGCCCGCCTCGTGGAGAAGCTCGCGGAGGCGGCCGGCGCCCTCCACCAGCAAATGGGGCTTGCCGGAGAACGTGAACCCGTCGCCGAGCCGGGCGGCGCGGCGCAGCGACGGCTCCTTGAAGCCGCCGAACCAGATCGGGATCGACCGGGCGGGTCGTGGCAGGATCGAGGCGCGGTCGATCCGGTGGAACCGGCCCTCGAAGTCGACGAGCGGCTCCGTCCAGAGGCGGCGGAGCACCTCGACCTGCTCGGTGCAGCGCGCGCCCCGCGTCGAGTAGTCCTCGTTCAGCGACTCGTACTCGACGTAGTTCCAGCCGACGCCGACGCCGAGGCGGAACCGTCCGCCCGAGAGCAGGTCGATCTCGGCCGCCTGCTTCGCGACGAGCGCGGTCTGCCGCTGCGGCAGCACCACGACGGCGGTGCCGAGCTCGATCCGGGACGTCGCCCCGGCGAGGAAGCCGAGCAGCACGAGCGGCTCGTGGAACGGGTCGTGCTCGGTGTACGGGCCCCACAGCTTCGGATCCCGTCCCGCGTGCTCGGCGCCGAGGACGTGGTCGTAGACGAGCACGTGGGTGTACCCGAGCTCCTCGGCGGCCTGCGCGAAGTCGCGGGCGGCGACGGGGTCTCCGAGGAAGCGCGTCTGGGGGAAGGTGGCGCCGATCCGCACCCTGCTAGATCCAGTTCTTCGTCTCGGCGTACCGGAACATCGCCGAGCGCGACCTGAGACCGAGGCGCTTGGCGACGTCCCGACGGTGGGTCTCCACCGTGCGCTTCGAGATCTTCAGGAGCGCTGCGATCTCCTGGTTGGTATGGCCCCGTGCCATCAGGGTGACGATCTCGCGCTGGCGGGACGTCAGCGGCCCGTTGGTGGATTGCGCCGGCGGCGACGGATCGCGCTCGACCTCCGTCACGACGTCGACGACGTATCGCACCCGGTTCTCCTCGCCCGAGAAGATCGGCGTGAGCGTGACGAGGAAGTCCGCCAGTCCGGCCGGCCCCAGGACCGAGTAGGTCTCGGAGGCCCTTCGTCCCGTCTCGAACACCTGGGCGAGAAGCGCTTCGAAGGCGTCGACGACCTCGGGCGGGCGGGAGCCGAGCTCCCGCCAGGTGCGCCCAACGATCTCCGATCTGCCCTTGCCGATCGCCATGGCTCCGGCCCGGTTCACGTAGACGTTCCGAAAGTCCCGATCGAGGATGAACACGTGCTCGGCGATGGCACCGAGAGCGGCGTCCAGGATCCCGGCGCGATCCTGACCGTCGTCGCCCGCGAGTGCTCGTAGTAGCCGGTCTGTCATCGCCTCCGTGCGGTGGAGTATACGGGGATACGCGTAGACCCTTCGGAGCGTGGATCGTGAGCGGCGGCCCGTCTGCCGCCGGCGGCAGAGCGCCGGCTATTCGTCGGCCGGGCTCTCGATGACCCAGAACCACTCCTCGAAGTCGTCGAGCACCTCGTAGACGACGTGCTGGCCAATGGCGAAGTAGACGGCATCGCCTGGCTCGGGCTCGACGGCCGGCGCGTCGTCGATGGAGATGCGGATCCTCCCGCTCCGTGCCACGAGCACCTCGTCGACCTTCGAGACGAACGACATGCGACCCGGCGTGAAGCGCGCGATGCCGAACCGGAGGCCGCTCGGCGCAGCCCACGAGATGGCGACCTCGCACGTGAGGCCGCCGCTGACGTCGACGTCACGCGACGCGAGGTCGTAGCGCTCGAACGGGGCCGTCGAGGGCCGGATCAGCTGCCCGTGGGCAGCGGGCGAGTCGGGCATGCGGGGCTCCTGGGGAGTCGGTGAGGTGCGACCATCTTCGACGACGGTCGTGCGAGGGGCAACTACGCCCTCGTGGCTCGCCGCCCCATGAGGGTAGCGCGTAGAAAATACCGGAAAAACCCGTAGGAAATACGTGCAAACAAGGAAGAAGACAAGCCCGATCGCGGATTGCGCGTGACCCCCCGGGTCCTCTAGAAGGACAGTCGTCGGTCGCGGATCTCGCGATCGCTGTCGTAGTGCGCGGCACCCGGGAGCACGGTGAGGACGAGCATCCCCCGCCTGCCGGCGTCGCGGGTCGGGGCATACCGGATCGCGTTTGTCTGAGCGGCGAGGAATTAGCGGATCGATGGGATCGAGCACGATGTTTCATCTGGGCTGGTTCGTTGGGCGGGGGTTCGGTCTCCCGACCTGGGGGCGCACGTGGACGGGCAACGTCGACGTGCGGGACTGGCTGAGCGGCCAGTACTTCGTCGACTGGGCCCGCTCGCTCGAGCGCGCCGGCTTCGACTTCATCATGTTCGCCGACACGGCGTACGTCCCCGACACGTACGGTGGCTCGGCCGAGGCGTACCTGCGGAACGGCCACATGACGCCGATGCACGATCCCGCCGCGCTGATCCCCGTCCTGGGGTACACGACGCGTCACATCGGGCTCGTCTCGACGCTCTCGACCTCCTTCTACCACCCCTATGGTCTCGCTCGGCTCGCGGGCACGCTCGACAACATGACCGGCGGCCGCTTCGGCTGGAACATCGTCACCACGAGCAGCCACCAGGCTGCAGCCTGCTTCGGCGTCGATCTGCCGGAGCACGACGCGCGGTACGACATCGCCGACGAGTTCGTCGAGCTCGCCGAGCGGCTGTGGGCGTCGTGGGAGCCCGACAGCGTCGTCGCCGACGAGAAGGCAGGCATGTACGTCGACCACACGAAGGTGCGTCCCGTCGACTTCGTCGGCCGGTACTACCGGAGCACCGGGCCGCTCAACATCCAGCCTCCCCCGCAGGGACGTCCCGTGTACGTCCAGGCCGGAGGCTCGACCCGCGGGATCCGGTTCGCCGCCACACACGCCGAGGCGATCGTGTGCATGGCCAAGGGGGTCGACAACATGAAGCGGTACCGCGACGACGTCCGGGCGCACGCCGCCGCTGCCGGCCGCGACCCCGACACCGTCAAGGTGCTGTTCCTGCTCGACCCGGTCATGGGCGAGACGCGGCACGAGGTCGAGGCGCGGATCGAGATCCGGGATCGAAGCCGGACAGAAGGCCTCGACGGCCTCCTCACGATGGCCGGCTACTCGGCGACCGGTGGCTTCGACATCGCGAACATCGACCTCGACGAGCCGCTCGTCAACCACCGGCGGGAGGATGGGCACCTCGCTGTTCTCGAGCAGATGCTCGCCGTCGGGCCCACGCTCCGCGACGTGCTGCCGACGCTGGACATGTCCGTCATGGACATCGCCGGCACGCCCGACGAGGTCGCCGGCCAGATGTCCGAGGTGATCGAGGAGGTCGGGGGCGACGGGTTCCTGATCGGCGGCTGGGACTTCACCCGGCGGCGGATCGCGGAGATCGCGGACGGGCTCGCGCCCGCGCTGCGGCGCCGCGGCGTCATGCGCGACGGGTATGCCCATCGGACCCTCCGTGATCACCTCCTCGAGTACTGAGCAGGCGAGATGAGCCGTCCGGCCACCGTTCACGACTCGTCGGCGCGAGGAGAAGCTGCCATCAGGACACGCGACACAGCGCCGGCGAGCGTCGCCCGCGAGCTCGCGCCCGGAGCGCGCGACCGCAGCGCGCGCCCGGCCCTTCGGGAAGGAAGGGGGCCGTGAGCAGGGACATCGACGAGATCACGCTCGCCGTCGTCCAGGGCATGCTGGAGTCGACGACGCGCGAGATGACGGTGACGATGGGCAACACGTGCCGGTCACCCATCCTCAAGCTCGCGCACGACTTCTCGAACGCGATCTTCGACTGGGTCCCGCAGATGGTGTACCAGGGCGAGGACATCCCCAACCACCTCGGGGCGCTCATGTACTCGTGCCGGGACGTCGCGGCGGCGTTCGCCGAGGACATCGCGCCCGGCGACGTGATCTACCACAACGATCCCTCGACGGGGAACTCGCATCTGCAGGACATGTGCGTCTACCGGCCGGTGTTCTTCGAGGAGGAGCTCCAGTTCTGGGTCGTCAACAAGGCGCACATGACGGACACCGGTGGGCCCGTCGCCGGGGGCTACAACCCGAAGGCGGCCGAGATCTACGCCGAGGGCATCCGCATCCCGCCGCTCAAGATCGTCGACCGCGGAATGATGCGCGAGGACGTCGTCAGGATGATCCTCGCGAACGTGCGAACGCCCGACTGGCATCGCGGCGACCTGATGGCCCAGATCGGCACGCTCGGCGTCGCCGAACGCAACCTCGTCGCGTTGCTCGAGAAGTTCGGGCGACAGACCGTGCGGGACTGCATCCAGGAGATCCTCGACCGGTCGGAGGCGTGGATGCGCCGCGAGATCGCCGCGCTGCCCGACGGCGTGTACGAGGGCGAGGCCCTGGTCGAGGACGACGGAGTCAGCGGCGAGTGCACCATCCGCTGCACGGTGGCGATCGACGGCGACGCGATGAGCCTCGCGTTCGACAGCCGCCCGCAGGGGCCGAGCTACATCAACGCCTACGCCCCGATCACGTCGAGCATGGCATACCTCGGCGTCCTCTTCTTCGTCGACCCGGCGATGCCGCACAACGCCGGGATCTACCGGCCGATCGCGTTCGACCCCGGGCCGCCCGGGTCGCTGACGAACGCCGTGCACCCGGCGCCGTGCTCGTGCAGCACCTCGACCGTCGGCGAGAACATCACCGAGGCGGTCGTCTCCGCCCTCAACAAGGCGGTGCCCGAGCGCTCGGCGGCCGGCTGGGGCCACATCACGGCGCTGATCTGCTCGGGGCGCGACCCGCGCACCGACGACTACTACATCTACTTCGGCTTCAATACCCTGATCGGGGGCGCCGGTGCCGTGTACGGGATGGACGGCTGGAACACCCTCGGCGCGACCGCGTCGTCCGGATCGCTCTACACCGACGACGTCGAGATGGTCGAGTACGAGTACCCCATCTTCGTGCACCGGTTCGAGCTCCGGCCGGACTCGGCGAGCCCCGGCCGCTGGCGCGGCGGCTTCGGCCCCCGCTACGACTTCGAGCTGCTCGGCGGCGGCGCCGTCACCCGCTGGGGCGAGGGCGAGTTCCCGGCCGTGAGCGTGGCGGGCGCGGCGCCCGTGCTGCCGGGCCGGGGCGGGACGTACCATCTCCGCCGCGCCGACAGCACGAGCGACGAGATTCGGCGCCATGCGATCGAGCTGCCGGTGGCGCGGGGCGACCGGATCGAGTGCCATGTGATCGGCGGCGGCGGCGTCGGCCCGTCGTGGGAGCGGGATGTCGCGGCCGTGGCGCGCGACGTGCTCGACGAGCTCGTCAGCGTGGAGAGCGCCGCCACGGAGTACGGCGTGGTGTTCGCGCCGGACGGGACCGTCGACGAGGCGGCTACCGCCGCGCGCCGCCTCCAGCTCGCCGGAGGCGCGGCCTGATGCGGTACCGGCTCGGCATCGACATCGGCGGCACCTTCACCGACTTCACGGTCGTCGACGAGCGGGGCACGATCGTCCTCGACAAGGCCCCGAGCTCCCGCCAGAATCCTGCGAGCTCGATCGCCGCCGGGCTCGACAAGGTGGCCAGCCGCCTCGGGCTCACCGCCTCGGCGTTCCTCGACCGGTGCGAGGACGTCGTCACGCACGGGTCGACCGTCGCCGTCAACACGCTGATCCAGCACAACGGCGCCCGCGTGGGCCTGCTCTGCACGGAGGGCTTCCGCGACTTCATGGGCATGCGCGGCGGCCACAAGGAGCGTCGGTACGACTTCCGGTACCCGCCGCCCCCCGAGCTCGTCCCGCGGTATCTCTCCGTGCCGGTCCGCGAGCGGGTCGATCGAGACGGCGCGGTCGTCACGCCGCTCCACGAGGAGGACGTGCTCGCCGGCATCGAGCGCTTCCGCGCCGAGGGTGTCGAGGCGGTCGCCGTCTGCTACCTGTGGTCGTTCCGGAACCCGGCGCACGAGCGCCGGACGGGCGAGCTGCTGGCGGAGCACCTTTCCGGCGCCTACAGGTCGCTCTCGGTCGACGTGCTCCCCCAGATCCGCGACTACGTGCGCACGAGCACCACGGTCGTCAACGCCTACCTCGGCCCCGGCGTGCGGCGGTACGTCGAGGAGGTGCGCGAGATGTTCCGCACGCTCGGGTACGAGGGCGACGTCCGCTTCATGCTCTCGAACGGCGGCGCGGTCGCCGCCGACATGCTCGTGCGCCGCCCCGTCGCCTCGATCAACTCGGGGCCGGCGTCGGGCCCGATCGCGGGCACGTACTTCGGTGACCTCGTCGGCAATCGGGACGTCCTCACGATCGACATGGGCGGCACGAGCTTCGACATCAGCCTCGTCCAGTCCGGCCAACCGCGGCTCGTGCGGAACGTGGACGTGCACCGCTACCGCGTCGGCGTGCCGATGATCGATATCAACACGCTCGGCGCGGGTGGCGGCTCGATCGGGTGGATCGACCCGAGCGGCATCCTCCGCGTCGGCCCCCAGAGCGCCGAGTCGCGTCCCGGCCCCGCCTGCTACGGCCACGGTGGCGAGCGACCGACCGTGACCGACGCCGACCTCGTGCTCGGGTACCTTGACCCGAGCTACTTCCTCGGCGGCGAGATGGCCCTCGACCGGGAGGCGGCCGAGACCGCGCTCCGCGTCCACGTCGCGGAGCCGCTGGGCCTCACGGTCGAGGAGGCGGCGGTCGGGATGTTCCGCGTCGTCAACCAGAACATGGTCGACGGCATCCGGGAGGTCTCGATCGAGCGGGGCTACGACCCGCGCGACTCGGTGATGGTCGTCGGGGGCGGTGCCGGTGCCGTGCACGCGTGTCCGCTCGCCGAGGAGCTGGAGATGCGCCACGTCCTCGTTCCGCGAGTCGCGAGCACGCTCTGCGCCTTCGGACAGCTCGTAGCCGACATCAAGCACGACTACACCCGCTCGGTGCTCTCGCAGGTAGCGCACCTCGACCCCACAGCGATCCCCGCGCTCTTCCAGGAGATGGAAGTCGAGGCGGCGCGCGATCTCGCCGCCGAGAGCGCCGACCCGGCGGCGGCCGCGACCCGGCGCTCGGTCGACATGCGCTACGTCGGTCAGATCCACGAGGTCGACGTCGAGATCTCGGCCGGCGACGTCGCGCTCGCCGATCTCGTCGAGGCGTTCCACCTCCGGCACGAGGCGCTCTACACGTACGCCGAGCGGTACAGCCCCGCCGAGGTGATCAACGTGCACCTCTCCGCGTCGATCGCTCGGCCCCCGATCCCCCTCCCCGAGCGCGCCGCAGCGAGCCCGAGCGAGGCCGAGCCGAAG
>VGCB01000085.1 GCA_016870235.1 Actinomycetota bacterium
GCTGAGCTTCCCGCTCAGCGCGGTGCGGACGCTCGACGAGAGCGGAGCGCTGCAACCCATCGACGTGGACCGGATCTCGAGCTTCTGGGGTCTCGATCGCGTGTTCCTGGGCAAGCGCTTCGCGTACGTCACGACGAACAGCGACGGCAAGGTGATCGTCCTGCCGACCTCATTCACGCGAATCGGCGTCACCGTCGCCGGCCCGCAGCGCTACCGCACGCTCGGGGACGCCGTCAGCGCTCCAGGCGGCAGGACCGTGATGATCGACGCCCCGAGCGACAACCTCGCGCTGGCATGTCACGTCCTCGGACTGGACATGGGGCGGCTCCCGCGTGACCGGCTGAAGGAGGTCTCGGGCCTTCTCTCGCGCGTCCGCCGGCGGTCGGTCGGCGTCGTCGCGACCGTTGCCGAGCAGGTGGCGGCCCTCGCCGGCGGCGACGCGGAGATCGCATTCGCGACCCGGCCGTCCTGCGAGCGCGCCGCGCTCGCGGCCGGCGCGACGCAGGTGACGAGCCTGCCCTCGAAGCGGGAGCCGGCGCCGGTCGACGTCAACCTCATCGCCGTCGCCGCCGGATCGGCGCAGGGGGAGGCGGTGACTCGGTACCTGGACGCGATCCTCGAGGCGCGGCACAACGCTGCGATCGCCGAGCACTTGACAGCCGGGGCGACGGTGCGGAAGGCGGTGCCCCTCGTCACCGAAGCGAACCGGGCGACGTTCCCCTACGGCCAGCTGCGGCGGTACCTGCAGGTGTCGCCGACGTTCTTCGACCCGCCGGCGGCTTCCGACCGCTTCGTCACGCAGACCGAGTGGCTCGACGCCTGGAGGACGATCGTCGGCGGGTAGCGCCGCGTCAGGACGCGACCTGGGCGGCGAGCGCGCGGCCGCGCTCGATCACTGCCCGCTTCACCTCCACCGGCCACGTCAGCCCGGGCCGGAAGCCCGGGTCGAGCCCGACCGGCCCGACGTCGGCCCGGATCACCGTCACCGGCAGCGCCCGCTCGTGCTTGAGCGGGAAGCTCGATGCGTCGAGACGTGCCCGGAGCGCGGCGCGGGCCTCCTCGGACACGTCCGGCCGGTCCGCGATCGAGAGGAGGTCGCGCCGGAGCGCGGCGAGCTCACGCATCGTCGCGTCGCGCTCGGCGGCCCAGCGCTCCTCGATCGACGAGTTGCGGGCAACCGCGACCCGCATCAGCCGGCCCATCATGTCCGCGAGGTGCGGAGGCTCGCCGCGCGCATGGCGCTCGCCCGCGCGCTCGAGCTCCGCGATCAGCGCCTTCACCGGCGGCACCGCCCGGAACCGCTCGAGCCGGCTCTTGAGGCGGGCGAGGCTCTCGCCGGTCGGGTTCCAGCCGGCGCTGAGGTAGCGGAACCCAACGATCTCGTGGACGCTCGGGTTCTCGTACGCGTGGCCGAGCGGAAAGTTCCGGACCCAGGCGCCGTCGGTCGCGATCACGTCCGCGACGCGGACGGGGAGCACGAGCGCGCTGATCGCCGCGGAGGCGAGGATCGCCTGCGCCATCACGTCCGGCGGTGTCGTTCGCGACGCGAACGTCCGCTCGAAGGCGTGGTCGGCGGTCTCCGGTCGCTCGGAGGTGACGTCGGTGACGCAGACGACCATCTCCACGGGCGCGGCCGCGAGCTGCTCGGCGATCCGCTCCGGCGGCTCGAGCTTGCGCGCGATCGTCTCCGGCAGGGCGTAGTCGTGGAGCCCGGTGAGCGGCAGCTGCCACAGCCGGTTCGGCCGGAAGGTCTCCTCCGGCTTGAGCTCGAGGCAGAACCGCTCGAGCTCGTCCATGCGGTCGAGCGCCGCCATCGTGCCGGTGAGAGCGCCTGCCGACGTGCCGTAGATCCATCCGACACGCGGCCAGAGCGACGTCTGGCGCAGCCCCTGCAGGAAACCGATCTCGAGCAGGAGGCCGTTGATGCCTCCGCCGGAGAGGACGAGCGCGGCGTCGCGTGTCTGGGACATGTACCTATTCTGGTGTCGTGCGCGGGGACGAGGAAGCCTTCCAGACCGGCACGATCGTCGTCGAGGACGCCCCGGTCGCCGACGACGAGCTGTGGAGCGACGACGGCGGCGAGAACTATGCCGGGTGGTGGTGCGTGCGCACCGACCCGTTCCCGTGCCCGGCGCCGGGCTGCACCTTCGTCGCCGAGTTCATGACCGCCGCGCACCTCATCCTCGTCTGGCAGGAGCGCGACGACCCCAACCTCCTCTGGCACGCTCAGCGGGCGAAGGAGGTCGGCCGCAACCCGCGCGTCGTCGGCTACGAGCCCGCCTACGGCCCGAGCGCCTCGTACTACGCCTGGGAGGCCGCGGGCAGGCCCGTGCACGGCGTCAAGGGGAAGACGTAGGCAGGCACGGGTCGGAGGCGCTGCCGTCGTGTCCGCGCGGGCAGCATGGCTAGGATCCCTGAGTGGCCTCGCAGACCGAGACGATCCAGGTGAGCGGCGTCCGCTGCGAGCGGTGCGTGAACCGGCTCGCCGCCGCGCTCACGGGGCACCCCGGGCTCAAATCGGCGAACGCGAACCTGATGGGACAGGTCATGCTCTCCTTCGACGACGAGCTCACGAGCCGGCAAGCGATCGTGGACGCGATGGCCAAGTCCGGCTTTCGCGAGATCGTCCAGGTCTGAGGACCGGGAATAGGCCGCCCATGACGACCGTTTCCGCTTCTCGTAGGGCGCTGCGGTAGCAGCGGTGGGCAAGGCCGACGCCGACGCCGGCAAGGAGCCACGCTCGATCGCGTCACAGGCACGCGACCGGGTGCGGTTCGAGGAGGAGGCGCTCGCGCTCGCCGACCAGGTCTACCGGGTCGCCCGCCGGCTGGTCGGGTCGCGTGAGGAAGCGGAGGATCTTGTCCAGGAGACGTACGCACGGGCTTTCAGGGCATGGCGGCAGTACACGCCCGGCACCAACCTCCGCGCGTGGCTCCTGCGCATCCTCACCAACCTCAACGTCGACCGCGGCCGGCGCATCCAGCGGTCCCCCGACACGACACCGCTCGAGGAGAGCGACTACTTCCTCGCCAACAAGCTCGCCGAGCGGGCGGGCGAGGACGTCCTCGAGCAGGAGAAGGTCGTCGAGCGCCTGTCCCAGGACTCGATCGTCGACGCGCTCTCCTCGCTCTCGCACGACTTCCGCGACGTGGTCGTGCTGGTCGACATCGGCGAGTTCAGCTACGCCGACGCCGCGCAGATCCTCGACGTCCCGATCGGAACCGTGATGTCAAGGCTCCACCGCGGCCGGCGGCAGCTGAAGCAGAAGCTCGCGGAGCAGGCGGTGGAGGCGTGACGGCCCACAAGGGCCCGTGCGATGCCTGCGAGGAGCTGCTCCAGGGCTATCTCGACCGGCAGCTGAACGACACGGAGCTCAAGCAGGCCGAGTCCCACCTCGGCGACTGCGACTACTGCCGGCGCCGCTACCGGTTCGAGCTCTCGCTCCGCATGTACGTGCAGACGACCGCAGCCGAGCGCATGCCTCCGGGCCTTCTCGAGAAGCTCGCGCAGCTCCGCGCGGTCGAGTAGCGGTCGGCGTCAGCCGTCGAGCGCGTCGAGGTCGGCCGGCGTGTCGACGTCGCCGGGATCGCCGAGGTCGTCGCACGGGACTAGGACCGGCGTCACCCCGCGAAGCCCCTCGTCCGGGATCGACGCCCACGCCGCCCGGCCGATCACGAGCGGATGCCCGCGGAAGCCGGCGTAGGAGGCCGCGTAGCAGCGCGCCTCGTCGTCCTCCTGCAGCCGGGCGGCGAGCACGCGGCGGACGGCGTCGGCCGAGAGCCGCGGGCCGTCCGCGAGGAGCACGACCGCGGCCTGCGTCTCGGCGCCGAGTGCCGCGAGGCCGCACCGGAGCGATGCGCCCGGGCCGCTCGCCCAGGACGGGCAGGGCACGAGCCGCACGCCCGCGGGCAGCCGGGCCGCGTCGAGCGCGTGGGCGCCCTCGACCACGACCGCCTCGGCGAGCGTCCCGTCGGCCAGGAGCGGCGCGATGCGCTCCAGCACCCGCGGGAGGAGGAGCTGCTGCTTGGCCGCGCCGAACCGGGAGGCCGCACCCGCGGCGAGGACGACCGCCGCGACCGTCAAGACCGGCCGACGGTGACGGCCTCGACGACCACCGGCTCCGTCGGCTGCTCCGCCTCGTCGCCGAGCTGCCCGATCTTCTCGACGACGTCGAGGCCGTCGCTGACCCGGCCGACGACCGCGTAGTCGGCCGGGAGGCCCGCGTCCTCGGCCGTGACCACGAACCACTGGCTGCCCGATGTCCCGGGCGGGTCCACCGACGTCTTCGCCATCGCGACGACGCCCTTCACGTAGGTCGTTCCCTCGGGCGGCGCGTCGACGGTCGCGTAGCCCGGGCCGCCGTTCCCCTCCTGGGTCGGGTCGCCGCCCTGGATCACGAAGTCCGGCACGATCCGGTGCACGACCGTCGCGTCGTAGAAGCCGGACTCGGCGAGCGCGACGAGGGACGCCGCCGTCTTCGGCGCAGTCTCGCGGTCGAGCATGACGACGAACGTGCCGCAGTTCGTCTCGAACGTGAGCGTGTACGTCTTCCCGGCCTCGAGCGGCTCTCCCGGCGCCTCCCGCGTCCGCTCCTCCGGCGCCGGAACGGCGACCTCCTCGCAGACCGTGCTCGAGCCCGACGCGCTCGTGTCGGTGTCGGCGCCGCCGCACCCGGCCGCGACCAGCGCCAGGCCCGTGACAAGCGGCAAGAGGAGGTTCCTACCCATCGGTGAGGGCAAGCGTATTCGCAAGCTGGAGCAGGCGGAACGCCTGGCGCACGTGCGGCAGGCGGGCGTCGGGATCGTAGGCGCCGAGGCCTTCCCAGGCCTCGCGGACGAGGAGGAGGAGCGCGCGGATCCGGTCGAGCGTCTCGCGATGCCCGTCGGCCTGCTCGTCGCAGGCGTTGAGCGCCAGGCCGAGCACGCCGTACGAGTCGCCGACCTGCCGGGCCCACAGCAGGCCGGACGCCATCGTCAGGTACTGGTGGATGCGAGCGAGCGTGACCGGAACCGAGATCGCGGCCGGGCCCACGGGTCGCGTCGGGGCCGGGAGCTCACGACCGTCCGCGACCGCGGCCGCGATGCCGCCGAGCATCGCCCGGACGCCGTCGTCGTCGAGCCCGGACATCCTCGCCGCCCGGATCGCGAGCAGGAGCGACTGCGGCTGCCGGCCGTACGGGTAGTCGGACGCGTAGACGACCTGCTCGGGCGGGACGAGCCGGTAGAGGTCGAGCAGGTCGAGCACGCTCAGCACTGAGGTGTCGAAGAGGACGCCGGGGACGCCCGCGAAGTTGCGCGCCATCGCCTCGAGGTCGACGATGCCCGCGTGCGCGACGATCAGCGTGCCGCCGTACCTCGCATGGAGGCGCCCGAGATCGTCGGCGATCGGCGGCAGGCCGCGGCCGCCGTGGATCAGGATCGGCACGCGGCGGTCGGCCGCGAGCTCGAAGACCGGCTCGAGCCGGGGATCGTGGGCGAGGAACGCCTGTGCCCGGGGATGGAGCTTGATCCCGCGCGCGCCGAGGTCGAGGCAGCGGGTCGCCTCCTCGATCGGCCCGTCTGCGAGGTCGAGGCGGACGAACGGGATCAGCGCGCCTCCCGACGCCGCCGCGTGCGCGAGCGTCCGGTCGTTGGCGGCCCGGAAGGCGGGCACACGGTCTGGCTCGTCGAGGCAGAAGACGAACGAGCGCACGACGCCCCACGCCGCCTGAATCGCGCTCAGCTCCTCGGGGTCGCCGACCATCCCGTCGATGTCGAGCCCGAGGTGCGTGTGGACGTCGAAGAGCGTCGTCCCCGGCGGGATCTCGGCGGTGACGAGCCCGTGATACGGCGCCACGGCCGCGGCCATGCGGTCGGCGAGGTGCACGGCCGGGGAGTCTAGTGCGGAGGCCCGCCCCCTCCGACGGGAAGCCTTCCGAGGCTCCGGACGCCGCTCTCCCGTGCTCGTACCGAAGGCGTGCCCGCGCGACTCACGCGCCGGGCCGCTCGTGCAGGCCCGCCGCCGCGAGCAGCCGCTCGACGAACTGCGCCTCGGGGACGCGCCCCGCCCAGGCCGGCCTGCCGTCGACGACGATCGCGGGAACCCCGTGCACGCCGTGCCTGTCGGCGCGCAACGGGAACTCGGACGCCTCGATCGCCTCTGCCCGGATGCGGTCGCTCGCGACCGCGCATCGGTAGGCCAGCAGCACGGCCGGCGGGCAGTGCGGTCAGGTCGGCGTCACGTAGACCTCGAGCAGGACGTCGCGGTCGAGGCACGCGAGCGCCTCGAGCGAGGCCGGCGCGAGCGAGGAGCCAGAACGCCCGGTCTCCGCGATCCCGTGCACGAGCGAGGTCAGCTCGTACCCCCACGGCGTGCCGAGGAACGCGATGCGCTCGCCGATTCCCGTTCGCGGATACGGCCCCGGAGCGGCGTGCTCGACGACCTCGAGCTGCACGCGCCCCGCGAGACCGCAGATCTCCTCGACGACCGCGCGCGTCGTCTCGCCCGGCTCGAGCTCGCGGCCACCGCCCGCGAGCAGGGTCACGGGCGACTCTGACGGCCCCAGGTCGAGCCGCACCGGCACGTCGTGCTCGAGCCCGGCGAGCAGCTCGCGGATCGCTTCTCGATCCGAGCTCGAGAGGCTCATGCGTGCAGAGACGCCACCTTGTCGCGCAGGTAGCGCAGGTAGGGCTCGGGGTCGATCTCGGGCGAGCCCGTAAGCCGCTCGAGCGTCTCCTTCGGCGTGAGCTTGCGGCCGAGGCTGTAGAGGTTCTCGCGCAGCCAGTGCGACAGCGGCGTCAGCTCCCCGGCGGCCATCTGCGCGTCGAGGTCGGGAAGGGCGTCGCGCACCACCTGCCAGATCTGCAGCGAGATCACGTTGCCGAGCGCGTAGGTCGGGAAGTAGCCCATGCCGCCGCCCGACCAGTGGACGTCCTGGAGGACGCCGTGCGCGTCGTCGGGGACGTCGACGCCCAGCAGCTCCTTCGTGCGGACGTTCCACACCTCGGGCAGGTCCTCGAGCTTGAGCGAGCCCTGGATGATCTCCTGCTCCAGCTCGAATCGGAGGATGATGTGCAGCGAGTACGTCGTCTCGTCCGCGTCGACGCGGATCAGCCCGGGCTCGGCGCGGTTGATCGCACGGACGAAGTCCGGGAGCTCGACGGAGCCGAGCTGCTCGGGGAACGTCCGCCGGAGATCCGGGTACCAGTGCGTCCAGAAGGGCTCGGAGCGGCCGACGAGGTTCTCCCACGTCCGGCTCTGGGACTCGTTGAGGCCGAGCGACGGGGCGCCGCCGAGCGACGTGCGCTGCAGCCCGTCGGCGATCCCGTGTGCGTAGAGCCCGTGGCCCGCCTCGTGCAGGGTCGACCAGACCGACTCGAGATCGTCGTCGCGGTAGCGCGTCGTCAGCCGGACGTCGCGGTTCGAGAACGAGGTGCAGAAGGGGTGCACGGTCGGGTCGAGCCGCCACGTCCCGTCCTCGAAGCCGAGGGTCGTCAGGACGCGGTCGGCGAAGGCCCGCTGCCGATCGATCGGGAAGGAGCCGTTGAGGAACGAGGCGTGGACCGGCTCGGCGTCGCGCACGATCTCGGCCAGCGCGGGGCCGAGCACGCCGAAGACCTCGCTGACCTCGGCCGTCGTCATCCCGGGCTCGTAGTCGTCGAGCAGCGGCGTGTAGGGGGAGTCGGCCTCCTCGAAGCACTCGACGTACCGGCGCTTGAGGTCGACGTTCGTCCGGAGGTACGGGAGGAAGCTCGCGAAGTCGCTCCGCGCGCGCGTGTCGACCCAGGCAGCGTGTCCGAGCGCCGCGGCCCGCGTCATCTCGACCCGCAGCTCGGTCGGGACGCGACGGCTCTTGATCCAGTCGCGCCGTGTCACCCGGATCAGGGCGGCCTCGTCGCTGTCGTAGGGAAGCACGTCCTCGAGGGGTCGGAGCCGCTCGAGGAGGAAGCCGACCTCGGGCTCGATGAAGGCGTCGTGGGCGATCCGGCCGAGGGTGGCGAGCATCTCTGCCCGCGCCTCCGCTCCGCGCGGGGGCATCGTCACGCGCTGATCCCAACCGAGCACCCCCGCGGCTCGGTTCAGGTCGGAGATCTCGGCAAGCCGGTCCCGCAGGGTTCGTAGGTCCTTGTCCATGGATCCACACTAGACGAAGGCGACGGGCACGAAAAGTTGTCCGTTTTGGACAAGCATCGCCGCCATCAGGCCGTCGCGGCGGCCGCGAACGCGGCGATCGTCCGCTCGACGTCGCGCTCGCTCGTGCGCCAGTTCGAGACCGAGACGCGGATCGCGGCGGTTCCCTCCCACGTCGTCGCGCTCGGGTACGCCTCGCCGCTCGCGTGGACGCGGGCGAGCACGTCGCGGGTCTGCGCGTCGTCCGCGAACGTGACGAGGACCTGGTTGAGGACGACGTCGTTCAGGATCGTGCTGCCGGGGATCCCGGCGAGCCCGTCGGCGATCGCCCGCGCGTGCCGGCAGCAGCGCTCGACGAGCTCGGCGACCCCCGTCCGACCGAGCGAGCGGAGCGCCGCGTACACGGGGACGCCGCGCGCG
>VGCB01000086.1 GCA_016870235.1 Actinomycetota bacterium
GAGCTCGCGGGCCATGGACGTGAACGCCGCGTCCTCGAGCCCGCAGGCGGTGATCCACTCGGTGAACGGCGCCGGGTCGAGGTCGACGTTGAGCGCGTAGCCGTGGGTGGTGATCCAGCGCGAGGCGTGGACGCCGATCGACGCGATCTTGCGCGGCGGCGCCGCCGCCGACCCGGCGACCCAGACGCCGGTGAGCCCGTCGATCCGCACGGCCGCGAGGTCGTGGGCAGCGAGGGTGCGGATGATCGCCTCCTCGAGGTCGCGCACGTACTGCTTGAGGTCGCGGCCGTGGTTGCCGAGGTCGAGGATCGGGTAGCAGACGAGCTGGCCGGGCCCGTGGAACGTCGACCGGCCGCCCCGGTCGGTCTCGACGACGTCGACCTCGACGTCGGCGGGCAGGTGCAGCTCCGCGGCCGCGTCGGTGCGGCGCCCGACCGTGACCACCGGCGGGTGCTCGAGGAGGACGATCGTCTCCGGGATCGCGCGCTGCGAGACGGCGCCCGCGAGCGTCCGCTGCAGCGCGAGCGCCTCGTCGTACGGGACGACGCCGAGCGAGAGGAGGTACGCACCGCGACGGGCCATCCGTCCCAGCCTACCCCCGGGGTCGATCACCGCGACCGGGGGAGCCGGGCGACCTGCGCCAGCGCCCGACGGCCGCTCCGGCAGGGATCCGCTTCCGCCGGGGACGGCGACGCGCCCCACTACACTGGACCGCGTGCAGAGATCGCTCCCCGTCGTCGCCGAGCGCCCGCGCCGGCCCGAGTGGATGAAGGTGCGCGCGCCGTCGCCCCACACGCGCTTCGGCGAGGTGCGCGAGCTCGTGCGGTCGCAGGGCCTTCACACGGTCTGCCAGGAGGCGCAGTGCCCGAACATCGGCGAGTGCTGGGGCAAGGGCACGGCGACCTTCCAGATCCTCGGCGACACGTGCACGCGCGCGTGCCGGTACTGCTACGTCAACTCGGGGCGCCCGGACAGGGAGCCCGACCCACTCGAGCCGCTCAAGCTCGCAGCTGCGGCGGAGCGGATGGGGCTGTCGCACGTCGTCGTCACCTCCGTCGACCGCGACGACCTGCCCGACCGGGGCGCCGGCCACTTCGCGGCGACGATCCGCGCGCTGAAGGCGAAGCTGCCGGAGGCGTCGGTCGAGGTGCTGACGCCGGACTTCTGGGGCGTCGAGGAGGAGGCGCTCGGGATCGTGATCGGCGCCCGCCCGGAGGTGTTCAACCACAACATCGAGACGGTGCGACGCCTCCATGCCCGGATGCGCGGCGCGAAAGCGAGCTACGACGGCGCGCTCGGGCTCCTGCGCCGGGCCAAGGAGATCGCCGGCTACCCGGTGCTGACCAAGTCCGGGATCATCGTCGGGCTCGGCGAGACGAACGAGGAGGTCGTCGAGACGATGGCCGACCTCCGCGCCCACGACGTCGACGTCGTCACGATCGGCCAGTACCTGCAGCCGTCGAAGCAGCACGCGCCCATCGACCGCTGGGTACACCCGGACGAGTTCCGGTGGCTCCGGGAGCAGGGCGAGGCGCTCGGCTTCGGCTCCGTCTTCTCCGGCCCGCTCGTGCGCTCGAGCTATCGCGCCGACGAGCAGCGCCACGCCGCCGAGACCGGCCGCGGGGCGGTCTCGTACTAGCGCCGCCGCGTCCGTCCTGGCAGCGTGCGGCGGCACGCTGCCAGGACGACGCTCGGTGCCTCAGGGGGACGGCGACGGCGACAGCAGCTCGTCGGACTGCATCCCGCCTCCGGGCTGCAGCACGTCGTTGACCACGAGCCGGTAGGGCGCGTAGCCGCGTGCGAGCTCGGTCGGGTCGTCGTAGATGACGACGGCGGCGACGAAGTCCGCCTTCGGGTCGACGAACTTCTTCAGCTTCGCCTGTCCGTCGATCGTGAACCCCGACGTCAGCGGCAGCTGGCGGACCCGGATCTTGTCGCGATTCCGGTCGCGCATGCTGATCACGTAGACGGTGAAGCCGGCGACGCTCGTCGGCTTCACCTGCGAGAACGACCGCCAGTCGGCGAGGCTCGCGCCGGTCGAGATCGACGTCGTGCCGATCGTGACGTCGTCGATCCAGAGCCCCGGCCGGACGGCCGGATCCTGCCCCTCGGCGGCGGGGTCGTTGATCGTCCGGAAGGCGAGCAGGGCCGTCTGTCCGGCGTACGGCGCGAGCGGGCAGCTCGCTGCCTCGAAGCCGCCGGAGTCGCCCGTGTAGCCGGGAAGCTGGGCGACGACCTCGGGCACCGCGCCCGGATCCGCCGTCGACGACGTGCCCGAGCACGGCAGGCTCGTGTACGTCGCGCCCCCGTCGGTCGAGACCTGGACGTAGCCGAAGTCCCACGTCTCCTCGAGGTTCCACCGCGCCCTGAAGCTCAGGGTCGGCGTTCCGGTCGGGACCGCGACCTGGAGCACGGCTCCCTCGTCGCGGTTGAGCCCCGAGCCGGAGTACAGCGCCGGGTTGCCCGGCTGCCCGGGCGGGTCGGCGTCGACGGTCCAGGCGATCGGCGCGGCCGGCAGCGTCGTCGCTCCGGCGAAGTCGAGCGACGTGATCGCGGCACCGGTCAGATAGGCGCCGGTGGCGTCGCGCAGGCGCACGTAGTCGGCGCCGTTCGGCGGGGCACCGGGCGACCGGTGCGTGTCGGGGTTGTCCCAGTTGACCGACGCCCGCAGCGTCGGCGCCGTCACCCGCTCGGCGCCGGGGAAGCCGAAGATCCTGGCTCCCTGATCGACCCACAGGTCGAGGGCGTTCATCAGCGCCCAGTCGTGGAGGACGTCGGTGACCTCGACCTTGTTCTCGGGATCGACGGCGGCGAGCGCCTCGTCCACGGCGGCGAGGCCGTTCGCGGCGCCGCGGTGGAGGCTGCTCATGAAGCCGGGCCCGTACCGGCCTGCGAGGAGCTCCATCATCGTGTAGGCCGCGCCGTAGTCGGCGAGGATCTCGCCGCCGCCCTGGTCTTCCCACCACGTGAGCGAGTTCTCGGGGCCGCCTTGCCGCGGGTTCGGGTTGAACGGCGTCTGGACGACGCTCCAGCCGAGGAACGTCTGGATGTGCGAGTCGAAGCCCCGCTCGGTGATCTCCTTCGAGGGGTCGACGTAGCCGGTGAGCGTCTGTGCCCGGTCGGACAGCCCTTCGTTGATCCAGTTGACCTCGTCCGGATCGGTGTAGGAGTGGAGGAGATGCTGGTACTCGTGGGCGAACGTGCCCTCGTAGAGGAACGGCCGCGCGGGCGCGCTCTTGCAGAAGTCGCCGGGGACGGGGTCATCGGGCGGGTTGGCGCCGGTGCGGTGGATCCAGTCGAACGCGTCGATGGTCATCACGTTCCGGTCGAAGATGTCGTTCAGCTGGCTGGAGAAGAACCCCGCGATGTACGAGTTCCCCTTGGAGTTGTCGCGGTCGTACCAGTTGTCGTCGCGGACGTTGTCGACGAGGATCGCCGTCCGGTTGCCGGCCCCCGCGGGTTGACGAGCGCAGCGAGCTCCGCCGTCGCGGGATCGGAGGCGAGGATCCCGGAGAGCGCCTCCTTCGAGCCGTCGCGGTCGGGGGCGACGCTGAAGGCGGCCGACTCCTTCGGGTGGATGTTGTCGTCGAACTCGCCGAGCAGGTACGTGACCTGCTGGTCCGTGACCGTCGTCCGCTCGCCGTTCCGGCAGTCGCCGTCCTGGAACAGGATGTCCTCGGCGACCCACACCTCGGCGTGCTCGCCGATCGCGCGAAGGACGTAGAACTTGAGCGCGTAGCCGCCCTGGACGTCGTCGAGGCCGAGCCAGAGGAACGAGTCGCCGGCCTTCGGCAGCACCGGTCCTGCCGGCTCGGGCTCGGGCGCCGGATCGCCTTCTGCGAGCGTCCGGAACACCGCCCGCGAGGCGACGCGGACCGCCGACTGCCTCGCCGTCGAGGCCCTGGTGTCGATCGGGAGGAGGCCGCGCTGGACGGCTTCGTCGACGCTCCTCGTGTCACCGGGACCGCCGAAGACACGCGGAACGGAGCGATCTGCGAACGCGGCCGATGCGGCCGTCAGCGCGACGAGGGCGGCGACGAGCACCACACGCACGCGGAAGAAGGAGTTGTGCATGGTTCCTCCTGCGTGGGGGACGCGTGGCGGGCACCGTTCAATCTAACGCGGCCCATGGGGGGCGATAACCCCCTTTCAGGCATGTTCGCTTCCCGCTCGGAGGATCCTGCTGGGAGGCCCGAGCCGGGCCCGGGCCTCCCGCGGGTCGATGCCTCAGTCCCCGAGGAAGGACTGGATGAACTCCTGCGACCAGGCCGTGTCGGTGCGGTACCCGTAGCCGGAGCCCTTGCAGTTCGAGTTGAGCACGAACGAATTCACGGCGACGATGCGGCCGTCGTGGAAGACGGGACCGCCGGAGTCGCCGAAGCACGTGCCTCCCGGCCCGTTCCCCTTGCCTGGGCCGCTCGACACCCGGACGTTGAAGCCGTCGGTGAACGTGCTGCCGAGGCTGACGATCCTGGCCACCGCCTTGAGCTTGTCCTTCTCCTGAGAGAGCACGGGCTTCACGCCCTGCAGGCCGTAGCCGACGATCTCGACGGACATGTCGTTCAGGCCCCGTCGCGTGGCGAGGGGATCGAGATGGCCGAGCTCCGCGAGCTCCGCGAAGCCCTTGGTCGTGACGGGCTCGTCGAGCACGACCATGCCGATGTCGTGCGTGTCGGGCAGGGTCAGCAGCCCGTTCCAGTCGGGATGCTCGACCGGCGTGCCCGCAACCTCGCCGTGACACGGGTACCCCGTGACGGCGGCGTTGGCACAGCCCGTGCCGCCCGCGGCGACCGACGTGTAGTTCGGATCCGTGTCGACGTGGTCTGCGAACCAGATCTCGACGTGATCAGGCTCGACGTCGCCTTCCGGCGTCTCTTCGCCGGACGGCGTTGCGACGTGGCTCAGCCGTGCGGCCTGGCCATCGCGTGGTAGTCGAGCGCCTTGTCGAGCACGCTGTCCTCCACGCCGGCGGCGCGCGCGACCTCGCGGAGCGACTGCCCCGTCTTGGTCGCCGTCTTCACGATCTCCGACGCCTTGTCGTAGCCGATGTACGGGTTGAGCGCGGTCGCGGCCGAGAGCGTCAGCTCCGCGTAGCGCTCGTTCTGCTCCGCGTTCGCCTCCAGGTCGTCGACGCACTTCTCGGCGAGCATCCGGGACGCGCTCGCGAGCAGGTGGATCGACTGCAAGAGGTTCCGCGCGATCAGCGGCACGTAGACGTTGAGCTCGAAGTGGCCGTTCATGCCGCCGATCGTGATCGCGGCGTCGTTCCCGATCACCTGCGCTGCGACCTGCGTCACGACCTCCGGGATCACCGGGTTGACCTTGCCCGGCATGATCGAGCTGCCCTTCTGCAGCTCGGGCAGGAAGAGCTCGGCCAGCCCGGCGCGCGGGCCCGACCCCATCAGCCGCAGGTCGTTCGCGATCTTCGTCAGCGAGACGGCGACGACCTTGAGCGCCCCGGAGAGCTCGACGCACCCATCGCGCGCCGCCTGCGACTCGAACGGGTCGGCCGGAGGCGAGATCGCGAGCCCGGTGTCGGCAGCGAGGAGCGCCCGCGCCTTCGCCGCGAACTCCGGGTGCGTGTTGAGGCCGGTGCCGGTGGCGGTGCCGCCGAGCGGGATCTGTCCGAGACGCGGCAGCGCGTCCCTGACCCGATCGGCGCCCTGCCGCACCTGCGCGGCGTAGCCGGAGAACTCCTGGCCGAGCGTGACGGGCACGGCGTCCATCAGGTGCGTGCGGCCGGACTTGACGATGCCGTCGAACGCCTTCGCCTTCTTCTCCAGCGATCCGCCGAGCCGGTCGAGCGCGGGCAGCAGGTCGTTGACGGCGCGGTCGAGAGCGGCCAGGTGGACGGCGCTCGGGAACACGTCGTTCGACGACTGGCCCATGTTGACGTGGTCGTTCGCGTGCACGCCCTCACCGGCGAGCGACGCGATCACCTCGTTCGCGTTCATGTTCGAGCTCGTACCTGACCCCGTCTGGAAGACGTCGATCGGGAACTGGTCGTCGAACTCGCCGGCCGCGATGCGGTCGCCCGCCTCGGCGATCCGCTTCGCCATCTCGGCGTCGAGGAGACCGAGGTCGGCGTTCGCGCGCGCGGCCGCCGCCTTGATCCGGCCGAGCCAGTGCGCGACGGCCACGGGGATGGGCTCCCCCGAGACCGGGAAGTTCGCTACCGCCTTGTCTGTCTCTCCGCCCCAGAGCGTCTTGGTGTCCGTCATGCGGCCGAGTCTAGCCCGGCCCCTCCGCTCGTTGCGCCGGTTAGCCGCCGTGGGAGGGGCAGCGCCCGGAGCCGATCCCGGAGATCCTCGTCGATGGTGCCCGCGGGCGCCCATCCGAGGTAGCGACAGCGCGGACACTCGCCGGCGTCCGAGCGGTCGGCGGTGCGGACGTGGCCGCACTGGAGGCATTCGAGTCGATCACCGCAGTCCATGTTCCGAGCATCATGGCAGGCGGTCCTGCTGTCTGTCCCCCGGGAGAGGCGCTCTCGATCCCTCGCACGAGCGATCCTCCACAAGACCACGGTGGCCCGGGCGGTGTTGTCAACCTGTTTCAGTCCTCGTTGCAGCTCGTCCACAGGTCGGTCGGCCGCACCGCTCGAACCGGCATCGGCCCAGGCGCCGCGCGATCCCAGCGCTTGTGGAAAACCGGTGTCAGACACCGGTTGTGGAAAACGCGCAGGAGGTCGGTTCAGGCGCCGGCGGCGGCGAGGAGATCGGGCCAGCGGGTGAGCTTGACGCGCGGGCGTGAGGTCGACGCTGCTGCGGCCTTCTCGGCCGCGTCGATCGCCTCCCAGCCGGCGTAGGTCACGATTCGATGGCCGCGGGCAGCGGCGAGCTCGTCGATCGGCTTCGCCTCGGCCGCGCGCCGGGGGATCCGGCCCTCGGCGGCATCGGCGAGCAGGATCTCGAC
The DNA here is from genome assembly GCA_016870235.1 of Actinomycetota bacterium. Next base: position 6,913 of record VGCB01000086.1, read on the forward strand.
CGTCTCGGTCGCGTCCTTCTTGTTCGTGCCGATGACGCCGCTCGGCCCGCGCTTGATCCAGCCCGCGCAGTAGAGGCCTGGCACGGGCGCCCCGCTCGGATCGAGGACGCGCCCGCCGTCGTTCGGCATCACGGCGCCGCGATCGTCGAAGGGGACGCCCTCGATCGGCACCCCTTGGTAGCCGACGCTGCGGAACACGATCGAGCAGGGGATCGTCTCGCGCTCCTCGGTCGCGACCGCGCGGATCTGGCCGTCGTCACCCTGCACGAGGACGTTCTTGACGACCTCGATCGCCTCGACCTTCCCGTCCCCGAGGATGGCGACGGGCGAGACGAGGAAGCGGAGGCGAAGCGCCCGCGGGTGGCCGTGCGGCGCACGGGCGGCGTACTCGTTGAGCAGCTCGACGTTCCGCTTCGGGATCGCGCCACCCTCCTCGAGCGCGACGGCGCTCGCGTCGTCGAGCACGAGGTCGGCCGGGTCGACGAGGATGTCCGCTCCCGCCATCTCGCCGAGCTCCTGCAGCTCCGGCGTCGTGAACGCCGCCTGCACCGGGCCGCGGCGGCCGAGCATCAGGATCTCCTCGAGGCCACATCCGACGATCGCGTCGATCGCCCCGTCGGCCGTGTCGGTGATCTCGAGCTCCGCCTTCGTCAGGCACAGCATGCGGGCCACGTCGACGGCCACGTTGCCGTTGCCGATCACGACGGCGCGCTCGCCGGAGAGGTCGAACTCGAGGTCGGCGAAGTCGGGGTGCCCGTTGTACCAGGCGACGAACGCGGTCGCCGGCCACGAGCCGGGCAGGTCCTCGCCCGCGATTCCCATCCGCCGGTCGGTCTGCGCCCCGCAGGAGTAGATGACGGCGTCGTAGCGCTCGGCGAGCTCGGCGTGCGTCACGTGGGCGCCGACGTCGAGATTGCCGAGGAACCGGAACCCGTCCTGCGCCGCTATCTTCTCGAACGCGCGTGAGACGGCCTTGATGTTCGGATGGTCGGGCGCGACCCCGAGTCGCACGAGCCCCCACGGCGTCGGCAGCCGCTCGATCAGGTCGACCTCGATCCCCTGCTTGGCGGAGAGCAGCGCGCCGGCGGCGTAGAAGCCGGCGGGCCCGGAGCCGACGACGGCGACGCGCAAGGGAAAGGACTCGGTCACGCGCGCGATCGTAGTCGATTGCCGCGACCTTGATCGAGTGCCCGGCCGTGCTCTCGCGCGTCCGGTGGGGTGAGGGACCGACGTACCAGACGCGCTGTGTTGGTTTGCCGTGTGTGCGCGCGTCCGCTGGGTGAGGGACCGACGTAGCAGACGCGCGCACACTCGGATCCTGAAGCCAGGGGAACGGGGTTCCCCTAGGGAACCCCTCCGGAACTCGAGTCACGCATTCGCCTTTCCGCGTCTGGCTTCAGCCAGACGCGACCTTGATCGAGGGCCCGGCCGTGCTCTCGCGCGTCCGGTGGGGTGAGGGACCGACGTACCAGACGCGCGAGAACACGGCCCCGCTCGAATAGAGCCGGGGCTCGAATCGATCGATCCGTTTCC
>VGCB01000087.1 GCA_016870235.1 Actinomycetota bacterium
CGCCTTGCCGTGCTGACCCTCGCCCTCGCCGTCCTCATGAGCTTTCAGCCCGAGGCGCCGCCCGAGGAGCCTGTCCCCGGCGCTCTCCCACGCGTGCTCCGCGACGAGCGCTTCGTCGCGGGGCTCTGGCTCACCTGCTGCCCGCGTTCTTCTTCGGCGTGCTCGACGTCCTCGCAACCCTCGACCTCGACGACGGAGGCTTCGGAGCGGCCGCGATCGCCGCGGTCTTCGTCGGCGCCGGCGCCGCCGAGGCGACGATGAACCCGCTCGTGGGTCGGTTCTCCGATCGCCGTGGAAAGCTGGTGCCCGTTCGCGCTGCGCTCGCGCTGTCGGTCGTCGCGGCCGTCGCGCTCTCGCTCTCCTCGGAGGCTGCTGTCGTCGCCGCGCTCGTCGTGATCGCGTCGATCTCCTTCGGCGGGTTCTACACGCCGGGAATGGCGCTCGTCGCCGACCGCGCCGAGGCGTTCGGTCTGCCTCAGGCGCTTGCCTTCGGCATCTCGAACACCGTCTGGGCCGCCGGTGCGAGCGTCGGCCCGCTGCTCGGCGGCTCGTTGGCCGACGCGACGGGCGACGCCGTCCCCTACGCCATCTGCGCCGCGCTCTGCGCGCTCACGCTCGTGACGGTCGTCAGCCGGAGACCGCCGATCGCGATCGGGGCGCGACTGCCCCGCTGACGTCGGCGCGCGCGACTGCGAGCGAGGTCGGGAAGCGGCCGACGACCCAGGCTGCGTCGAGGGCCGACCGTCGGTAGGTCCGGCCGTTGACGAGCGCGAAGTCCCCGGTCCGCGGGTCCATCGGCAGGCGCGACTCCGCGGGGTACCACCGGTTGTGACGACCGATGAGGTCGTTCACCTCGTCGAACGGCCAGCGCTCCGCGGTCTCCTGCCACCGGCGCGTGAACTCGGCATCGTCCTCGCACTCCGCCGCGAGCGCGGACCACGCCTCGGCCAGGGCACGCTCGTGCGCCGCGGTCGCCGCCTCGATCTCGCGCAGCCTCGCCATGTAGGGGAGCGGACCGTGGAGTGCGGCCAGGTAGCCGTCGGCGGACGGGACGAAGTTGCGAAGCCGGAGCTCGAGCGGTCGTCCGGTGACGGGGCTCGATCGCAGATCCTCCTCGAGCAGTTCTCGCCGGCGCCGCTCCGGCGGGGTCTCGGCCCGCGTGAGGCCCTGCTTGAGGATGGCGTCACGCTCCTCCGGCCGCATCCGGGTAGTAGAGCAGGCGGCGGCTCGGCGGTACCGTCCGCATGCTCGTCAGCCGCGGCCGACGAGCCGACCGAGGAGAGAGCGGCGCCCTGCCCGGGGCTGCTCATCGTCGGAGGCGGGTTCCACCGGCATCTCGGCCGGGCGCGCGTCCTCGAGGTCCGGCGACGGGCCCTCCCGCGCCGCGACAGGCTCCGCGACGGCGGGCACCGGCACGGCGGTCTCTCCCGCCTCCTCGGGCGGGGACTCGCGCGTCTCCTCGACCTCGTCGGGCGCGCCGACGGCCTCTGCCGGCTCGACGGCAGCCGCCGGCGGCGTCTCGCGAGCGGGCGTCTCGGCGGGCTGTGCCGGGGGCTCGCCGGCGCCGCCGCCGTCCTCCTCGGCGGAGGGGCCGAGCGTCGTCGCGACCCCGCGCCTGCGAAGCCGCTGGAAGTCGCCGCGCAGCGCGTCGGCCATCTCCTTCTTCTGGCTCTGCTCTCGCATCTCCACGGTCCCGGGGATTCGCCCGCGACGCCCCCATTCCTACCACGTCCGGGGCCCGAGCCGAAACGGCCGAGCCCCGGCGGACGGGAGCGCCGGGACGGCTGCACGGTCAGGAGCCGCTTGCCGTGCCGGGCCCGCCCGGTCGGCGCACCGTCGCCCCTGACGACCCGAACCGCCCTCCCGACCACCTCGAGCCTCTAGGATGCGCCCATGCCGATCGAGATCCTGATCCCGCTCGCGATCCTCGGAGGGCTTCTCCTCCTCCTCGCGGTGACGGCGATCCTGTCACGCGTGGCGGGCGGCCGCTACCTGCGCCCCGTGGCGATGCTGCTGGCGAAGATCGGCCCGATCCGACGTGCCATGCACCGGATGTCGCTCAACCAGCTCGAGAAGACGAACCCCGAGCTCGCGAGCGCGATGCGCAAGCTGCAGGCGTTCGGCGAGCCGACGAGCGTCGATGCGGCGCAACGGGCGCTGCGGGTGCTGACGCCGGCCGAGCGCAAGGCCTACACGGAGGCGGCAGGGGAGCAGCAGGGCGGCCCGGCGCAGCCCGAGCCGCCGAACCGGCAGCTTCGGCGGCGGATGGAGCACGGCGGCGCGGGCATGCCGATGCGGCAGTCGGGGCCGTCGTCCACGCGCCCCGGCGCCGCCGGTCGTCGCACGAAGAAGAAGCGGTAGCGCCTCGACGCGCGCGCGGCGGCGCGCGGTCGGGAGCGTGGCGCCAGGGGACGGCGGACGGGTGCCGTCGGGTCGGACAGCGGGCCGCGCCTACCGCCTTCGCATCGTCCGTTTCGGACACTGTCCATGGGCCACCGGCCTCCTCCCCATGTCATCGATCCTACTGGGGAAATCGTTGCGTGTCTGTCACAGATCGCTGCAGAAGTGTCGCAGTCTCGTCCTTCGTCGCCACTCGACTCACCAGGGGGCCATCGGCGCCCGTGCAGATGCCGTAGGCTCCGGCTCGGAGATGCAGACCTCGCTCATGGACGAGCCCTCCGACGCCCGCGCCGACCCCGTCACGCCGGCGGCGAGCGAGCCGGAGGCCCGGCGTCCGCCGCGGATGCACCCGAGCTGGCTCGCAGTCATCGGCGACGAGCTCGAGACCCGACGCATGCGCACCCTCCGCGCCTTCCTCGCCGCGGAGAAGCAGGCCGGCCGCACGTTCTTCCCTCCATCGGGCCTCGTGTTCAACGCGCTCGCGCTGACGCCGTTCGACGCCGTGCGCGTCGTCATCCTCGGGCAGGACCCCTACCATGGCGTCGGACAGGCGATGGGCCTCTGCTTCTCGGTCCCGCCCGGCATCGCCCCGCCGCCGTCGCTCGTCAACATCTTCACGGAGCTCGGAACCGACCTCGGTCTCCCGCGTCCCTCCTCTGGTGACCTCACCCCGTGGGCCGAGCGGGGCGTCCTGCTCCTCAACGCCGTTCTCACCGTTGCCCCGCGCTCGCCGGGCTCCCACGCCGGCAAGGGCTGGGAGGAGTTCACCGACCGCGTCGTCCGCGAGCTCTCGGACCGCCGGGAAGGCATCGTCTTCCTCCTCTGGGGCAGGCACGCCCAGAAGAAGGGCGCGGTCGTCGACCGCTCGCGACATCACGTGCTCGAGGCCGCGCATCCGTCTCCCTACTCGGCGTCGCAGTTCTTCGGCTGCCGGCACTTCTCGCGCGCGAACACGCTGCTCGCGGCAGACGGGCGCGAGCCTCTCGACTGGCGGCTACCGTAGGACGATGCCGTTCGGTCTCGGGATCTGGGAGCTCGTCATCCTCGCCGGCGTCCTCGTCCTGCTCTTCGGCGCCAAAGGGGCGACAGGCGCCGCGCGGAGCCTCGGCCGCAGCGTCCGCGAGGTGCAGGACGCGGTGAAGGAGGTCGACCCGCGACGGCTCCTGGAGCCGCTGGAGGAGGAGGAGGAGCGGGAACGGACCGCCGCGGCGCCGCCCGCCGCTCCGTCGGCGACGGCGGCACCTCGAGCTGCAACTCCGCCCCCGACCGACGCAGGCGGGACGCAGGCCTCCACTGATTCCCCCGCATAGCCGCCCCCGCCGGCCTCGGCAGGCACGACGTCGAACGGATCCCGGCCTGGGCGCATGGCGTGCGCTCACCGGAGACGGTCGATCGGCGACGCAGGTCGCTCGCTAGTGCGGCCTCTCACAACGTTCGACGGGTAAGTCCAGCACCCATGAGGCCGCACTTTCAGAAGCAAGCATGGTAGTGCGGCGTCTCACAACTACGGTTTCCTGTCTGAGGTTGTGAGACGCCGCACTAGGCAGCGAGCCTGACCGAGCCCTCGCCGGCGGCAGACGGCCTCGCTGTCCCCTTGCCCGCCGCCTTTGCGGCGTAGAGGGCGCGATCGGCGGCGGCGCGGAGACCCTCCACGTCACCCACCTCCGGCCAGGCCGCCACGCCGATCGAGACGTGCACCTCGACACCGTCGAAGCGGCTGGCCTCGCGCACGCCTGCACCAACACGGCGCGCCGTCTCGAGCGCATCCTGCTCACGCTGGCCCGGAAGGAGAAGCGCGAACTCGTCCCCTCCGATCCGGAAGGCCTCGCCCTCGCGGTCGAGCACCCCAGCGACCGAGACGAGCGCGCGATCTCCCGCCGCGTGCCCCCGCGTGTCGTTGATCGACTTGAAGTCGTCGAGATCCACGAGGCAGATGGCGAGCGGATGTCCCTTCTGCTCCGCCTCCCTGGCCAGGACGCCGAACCGGTCGTCGAGCAACCGCACGTTGCCGAGCCCGGTGAGGGCGTCGCTGAGCGCAAGCCGCATCGCCTGGAGCGCATGCGACGTCGAGCGCTGATGGAGCAGCACGGCAGCCACCGGCCCGGCCAGCGCGAACGCGTACAGCGGATGGCCGCGCCACAGCACGACGAGGACGAAGACGACGGACGTCAAGATCGCGAACAGCGGCACCGACGATGCGGCAGCGTTCCGGAGGGCAGGCACGAGCCGCTCGCCTGCGGTCAGGGCGATCACGGCGGTGATCAGCGACTCGTTGACGGCGTAGAACGCGACCGCTGCCAGCGCCACGTCCACGGGCAGACCGGCGTCGGCAGCGGCCGCTGCCAGGCCGGCGGCGAGACCCGAGAAGCCGTAGACACCGGCCGTGTACGCAACGCGGATCGGGGGTCTGCCGCGGAACGCGCCGCCCGCGACGGCGCCCGCCGCCCCGGCGACGAAGGCCTCCACGGGGCCCGCCACGACAGCGCAGCTCGTCACGAACACGACGCCGAGCGACAGCTGGCCTGTGTCGATGACGCGGCCTCCGACAACGCGACGGACCCACACGGGGAAGGCGTCCGCGAGCGCGCAGGCGATCGCGGCGCCGGCGAGAGCGGCAAGCCGCTCCTCGTGCGGGTCGAAGGCGAGCGTGAGCACCGAGACGACGGCCGCCACCGCCGTGGCGACGATGACGGGGAGGACCAGCACGAAAGGCCGCGCGGTCTGCGCGGCCTTTCCGGAGCCGGTGCCACGCCTGGGCATGGCCGAGCGCGCTATGCGCGCGCTACCACCAGATCTTTCCGGTCGTTCCCGCGAGGGCCTGGCTGGCCAGGGCGAGCGACGTCATCGTGACGAGGGAGAAGACGATCAGCTTCCGCTTCATTGTTCCGTGTTCCTTCCGAAGAGGTCGTGGGGTGCTCTCTCCTTGTACGGCCGAGCCGGGGCGTGCACGATCCCCCACCAGCGGTATTCGAGGCCCTGATCGAGGGATCGCGTCGGCCCGGCCGGCCGGCGCGATCAGGCAGGCGCCGGCGGATCGCCGCCGGTGGCGGCGACACGCGTCCGGCGCCGGCGCACCCGGATCCCGCCCTGCTGGAGCCGGTCGATCGCCACGGCCACGATCAGGATCGCCCCGGTCACCACCTGCTGCCAGAAGCTCGACACGCCCCAGATCGAGAGGCCGTTCTGGAGCGTGCCGATGAAGAGCACGCCGACCGCCGTCCCGACGACGCTGCCGACGCCGCCGAGGAAGCTCGTCCCGCCGAGGAGGACGGCGGCCGCCGCGTTCAGCGGGATGTCCTCGCCGACGAGCGGGCTGGCGGCGCCGAGCCGCCCCGCCTGGATCATCCCGCCGATCCCCGCACAGAGCCCGGCGATCGCGTAGACCATGATGAGCGTCCGTGCCACGTTGATCCCGGAAAGGCGCGCCGCGTCGATGTTGCCGCCGACCGCGTAGACGTCGCGACCGAAGTACGTCCAGCGGAGGACGACGAAGGCGATCAGGAACGTCGCGAGCATGATCCAGATCGGGGTCGCGATCCCGAGCCCCTTCCCGAAGCCGATGCCGTCGAGGAACGGGTCGGTGATGTACGTCGTCTTCGTGTCCGACCAGATGTTGACGATGCCACGGTAGAGCGACAGCGTGCCGAGCGTGACGACGAAGAACGAGAGGCCGACCTTGCCGATGAAGACGCCGTTGACCGCCCCGCCGATCACCGAGACGATCAGCAGCGTCACGATCACGGCCAGCCAGGCCGGCAGGCCGGCGTCGTTGAAGAGGTCGGAGAGCACGAGGCCGGAGAGCGCCAGGAGCGAGCCGACCGAGAGGTCGATCCCGCCCGTGAGGACGACGAACGTCATCCCCATCGAGACGACCCAGAGGATCGAGACGCTCGTCAGCAGGTTCTCGATGTTCGGCCACGTCGCAAAACGGTCGAGCGCGATCGAGAAGACGACGAAGAGGACGACGAGGAGCACGAGGACGACGGCGTAGCGGCTCGCGGACGACCACACCCCGGCCGCGTGATCGAGAACGCGCTGGCGCTGCCGGTCCTCGACGTGCTCGGGCGCAGCGGTCACTGGTGCCCTCCCGCGAAGTGCGCGATCCGCGCCTCGCTTGCCTCCTCGCGCGCGAGCGAGGCGACGACCCGGCCACGGAACATGACGAGAACGCGGTCGCAGAGCGTCCGCAGCTCGGGAATCTCGGACGACGAGACGAGCATCCCGATCCCGCCGCCCGCGGCCTCGGAGAGGAGCCGGTAGATCTCCGCCTTCGCGCCGACGTCGACTCCCCGCGTCGGCTCGTCGAGCAGCAGGAGCCGCGGCGATGTCCGGAGCCACTTGCCGAGGACGACCTTCTGCTGGTTGCCGCCGGAGAGCGTCGCGACCGGCACGCGCGGCGAGTGCGCACGGATCCGCAGGTCGGAGATCGCGCTGCGCACCTGGGCGAGCTCGAGCGCGGGCCGCGGCGGGCGCAGCCGCGCGATCCGCGCGGTCGACGCCATCATCAGGTTCTCGCGCACGCTCATCTGCAAGACGAGCCCCTGCAGCTTCCGGTCGGCGGGGACGAACCCGACACCCGCCTTGATCGCCTCCCGCGGGTGCCGGAAGTGCGCCGGACGATCGCCGAGCTCGACGGTGCCGCTGCCCCGCCGCAGCCCGAACAGCGACTCCAGGAGTTCCGACCGGCCGGCGCCGACGAGGCCGGCCAGCCCGACGATCTCACCCGGAGCGACGTCGAGCGCCACGTCCGCGAACACGCCGGGAAGCGAGTAGCCGCGGACGCGGAGAAGTGCCTCCTGCGCGTCGCCGCCGTGCTCGATCGCCTCCATGTCCTCGAACGCGCGACCCGTCATCGCCTCGATCAGGGACGGGCGGTCGAACCCAGGGATCGGCCCTTCGGCGACCGTGTGCCCGTCGCGCAGGACGGTGACGCGGTCGCAGAGCTCGAAGATCTCGCTGAGCCGGTGCGAGACGAAGATCGTGGCGACGCCCTCCTCGCGCAGCCGCCGGACGAGGCCGAAGAGCGCGTGCACCTCGTCGTCGGTGAGCGAGCTCGTCGGCTCGTCGAGGATGAGGACACGGGCGTCGATCGAGAGCGCGCGCGCGATCTCGACCATCTGCTGCTGGTCGGGCCGCAGGCGGCGGACGGGGACCGCCGGGTCGAGGTCGAGGTCGAGGCGCGCGAGCGCCTCGCGGGCCCGCCGGCGGGTCGCCCGCCAGTCGATCAGGCCGCTCCGCCGCACCATCCGATGGCCGAGGAAGATGTTCTCGGCGATCGACAGCTCGGGTGCGAGGGTCGTCTCCTGGGTGACGGTCGCGATGCCCTGCCGCAGCGCGTCGGTCGGGCTCCGGAAGGTCGTCGCGGCCCCGCCGAACGTGAAGGCGCCGGCGTCCGGCTGCACCTGGCCCGAGAGGATCTTCAGCATCGTCGACTTGCCCGAGCCGTTCTCGCCGACGAGCGCGTGCACCTCGCCCGGGAAGACCGAGAGCCGGGCGCCGCGAAGGGCGTGGACGCCGCCGTAGCGCTTGTGGACGTGCTCGGAGTGGAGGATCGGCTGCGCCACGGCTGAAGCGGGCCCGGGCGGTGTCGCCGCCCGGGCCCGGTCGCTCGTCCTACTTGATCGCCTTGATCTCGTCGTCCCAGCTCGGGAGCGAGTTGACGTTCGCCTTGGTCACGATCCGCGGCGGCAGGATCACGACCTTCGGCATGCCCGCCGTCTGCTTCGTCGCGAGCAGGTACGCCGCCTTCACGGTCTCCCGACCGATCCCCGGCGACGCATTCTGCACCGACGCGGCGAGCCGGCCGTCCTTGACGGCGGCGATCCCGTCGGAGGTGCCGTTGAGCCCGATCACCGTCAGCTTTTTGCCGGCGGCACGCGCGGCGATGACGGCGCCGACAGCGCTCGGGTCGTTGTAGGCGATGACCGCGTCCATGTCGGGGTAGCGCTGGATCAACGCGTTGCCCGCCTTCTCGCCGCCGGTGACGGCGTCGTCAGCGTTGTCCTGCGTCC
>VGCB01000088.1 GCA_016870235.1 Actinomycetota bacterium
GAGCGCGGCCAGTTCGCCGTCCGCGGGGGGATCGTCGATGTCTTCCCCTCGACCGGCCGCGAGCCGCTGCGGGTCGAGCTGTTCGGGGACGAGATCGAGCAGATCCGCGCGTTCAGCCCCTTCACGCAGCGGGCGCTCCACACGGTCACGGACGCGTGCGTCTATCCGGCCGTCGAGCGACGGGCCGATCTCCTCGACGTGAGCCTGGGCGACGAGCCGGCGGCCGCGGCCGACGATCTCGTGGCGCCATTCGAGCGCCCGCCCGACGTCGTCTGGCAGCCGGACGACGTCCGCCGCGCCTGCCTCGAGCTCGGTCTCGACCCGCCGGCGATGGCCGACGTCATCGAGCTCGACCCGTTCCCGAGAGGGCAGGCCTTCGCGTTCGAGGCGCTCCGGCCCGCGCTGACCGCGCGCGGGCTCAGCGAGGCCGAGAACGAGCTCTCGGGCTTCCTCCGCGCCGGCCATCGGATCATCGTCGCGTTCGCGCACCGGGGCGAGGCGCTCCGCCAGCAGGCGCTCCTCCGCAAGGTCGAGGCTCGGATGCTCGAGGAGGGGGAGGAGATCGGCGACGAGCCTGCCGTCACGTTCGCCGTGGCGCCGGTTCGGCGCGGCTTCGTCTCCCGCGAGCTCGGTCTCGTCCTGCTGCCCGACGGGCAGGTCTTCCGCAAGAAGCCGCCGCGGGCCGACGGGCGGCTCGGCCGCGCCCTGGCGACGTTCGCGGATCTCCGGGTCGGCGACTTCGTCGTCCACGAGGACCACGGCGTCGGCAAGCTCCTCGGCTTCGAGACGAAGACCGTCGCGGGCGTCACGCGCGACTACCTCTTCCTCGCCTTCCGCGGCGAGGACCGCCTGTACGTCCCGCACGAGCAGCTCGGCAAGCTGTCGAAGTACATCGGCGCCGACGCGAAGGCGCCGACCCTCTCCAAGCTCGGCGGCAAGGCGTGGCAGAACCTGAAGGCCCGGGCGCGGGAGTCGGTCAGGGAGCTGGCCGGCGACCTCCTGCAGCTCTATGCGCAGAGGCAGCGGGCCGAGGGCATCGAGTTCGATCTCGGCAACGACTGGCTCGAGCAGCTCGAGTCGTCGTTCCCGTACCGGGAGACGGACGACCAGCAGCGGGCGATCGACGCGGTCAAGGAGGATCTCGAGTCGCCGCGGCCGATGGATCGCCTCGTGTGCGGCGACGTCGGCTTCGGCAAGACGGAGGTCGCGGTCCGGGCGGCGTTCGCGGTCGCGGTCAACGGTCGCCAGGTGCTCGTCCTCTGCCCGACGACGATCCTCGCCGAGCAGCACTGGAACACCTTCCGCGAGCGGTTCCGCGACTTCCCCGTCCGGGTCGAGATGGTCTCGCGGTTCCGCCGCCCCGCCGAGACGAAGCAGGTGCTCGCCGACTTCGCGGCGGGGAAGGTCGACGTCCTCGTCGGGACGCACCGGATCCTCTCGCGCGACGTGATCCCCAAGAGCCTCGGCCTCGTCGTCCTCGACGAGGAGCAGCGCTTCGGCGTCGCCCAGAAGGAGCTGATTCGCGCCCTGCGGCTCGAGGTCGACGTGCTCGCGCTCTCCGCCACGCCGATCCCGCGGACGCTCCACATGTCACTCGCGGGGCTCCGCGACATCTCCGTGATCGAGACGCCACCCGAGCGCCGCCGCCCGATCAGGACGACGGTGTCCGAGTACGACGAGGAGGCGATCAAGACCGCGCTCGAGCGCGAGCACGCCCGGGAGGGCCAGTCGTTCTACCTCCATAACCGGGTCGAGACGATCGAGGAGGCGGCCGAGAAGCTGCGCCAGCTCTGCCCCGGCCTGCGCATCATCGTCGCCCACGGCCAGATGGCGGAGCGGGAGCTCGAGGACAAGATGCACACGTTCCTCGCCGGCGACGCGGACGTGCTCGTCTCGACCACGATCATCGAGTCGGGGATCGACATCCCGCAGGCGAACACGCTCGTCGTCGAGCGCGCGGACATGCTGGGCCTCGCGCAGCTCTACCAGATCCGCGGCCGGGTCGGGCGCTCGGACGTGACGGCCCACGCGTACCTCCTCTATCCGGACGCGTCGGAGCTGACGCCGGAGGCGCGGGCCCGCCTCGCCACGCTCGCGGATCACACCGAGCTCGGCGCCGGCTTCCAGATCGCGATGCGCGACCTCGAGATCCGCGGCGCCGGCGACCTGCTCGGCGCCGAGCAGTCGGGCCATGTCGCCGCGCTCGGGTTCGAGCTGTACGTCGAGATGCTGAACGAGGCGGTCGCGGAGCTGTCCGGCCAGGCGCGAATCGTGGCGCGGCCCGTCCGCGTCGACGCGCGCGTCGACGCGTTCATCCCCGCCTCGTACGTCTCCTCGGAGGCGCTCAAGATCGACCTCCACCGCCGGATCGCGCTCGCCGAGGAGGAGGACGAGCTGCGCGAGCTCCGGGCCGCGACGGAGGACAGGTACGGGCCGATCCCCGAGCCGGTCGAAAACCTCTTCGGGATCCAGGAGGCGAAGCTCCGGCTCGCGGCGCTCGGCGCCGATTACCTGGTGCTGCGCGGCGGCCGCGCCACGATCGGCCCGGTCGCCTTCGGCTCCGACGAGCTGCGGTCGCTGCGGGCGGTCGTCGACACGGCCGTGTACACCTCGACAAAGAGGGAAGTGTCGGTTCGGGCGGAACACCTCGGCGGTGCAATCGACCTCGTCAGTGCTATCGTTCTCGCCCGTTCTGCAGCCTAGTGCGGCGTTTCACAACGTTCGACGGGTGACTCCGTGCCTATGAAGCCGCACGTTCAGAAGCAAGCATGGTCGTGCGGCGGCTCACAACTACGGTTTCCGGTCTACGGTTGTGAGACGCCGCACTAGAGCCTCCTCCCGGCGAACCTTCCGGGCACCGCTCGCGAACATCTCGTAACGTCGCCTGAACGCTCTTTCCTCTACAAAGAAATGGACACCATGAAGATCTCGCGCCTCCTGTTGCTGCCCGCCGCCGCGGCCGCGCTCATCGCGGCCGGCTGCGGTGGAGGTGGCCCTTCCGTCCCCGCCGACTCCGTCGCCGTCGTCGACGGCGTCTCGATCACGAAGGCGACGCTCGACGACCTGATGGCCCGCGCCAAGATCACCTACAAGCAGCAGGGCCGCGACTTCCCGAAGGTCGGCACCGCCGAGTACCAGGGCCTGCAGCAGCAGGCGCTCGCCTTCCTCGTCAAGCGCCAGCAGAACGAGCTCGAGGCGAAGGAGCTCGGCGTCGCCGTGACCGACAAGGACGTCGACAAGAGCATCGCCGAGATCAGGAAGACGCAGTTCAAGGACGACCAGAAGGCGCTCGACAAGCAGATCAAGGCCGCCGGCTACACCCTTGCCACGCTCCGCGCGGAGCTACGCGCGAACCTCGTCACCGAGGGGCTGTTCAAGGCCGTGACGAAGGACGTGAAGGTGGGCGACGCCGCCGTCAAGAAGTACTACGACGAGAACAAGGCGACCTACTCGACGCCGGAGTCGCGCGACGTCCGCCACATCCTCGTGGCGAAGAAGCCGCTCGCCGAGCGAATCCGCAAGGAGCTCGTCGGCGGCGCCGACTTCGCCGCGCTCGCGAAGAGGTACTCGACCGATCCCGGCTCGAAGAACACGGGCGGCAAGTACACGGTCGCGAAGGGGCAGATGGTGCCGCCGTTCGAGAAGGCCTCCTTCAGCCTGAAGACGAACGAGATCTCGCAGCCGATCAAGACGGAGTTCGGCTGGCACATCATCCAGGCGACCAGCGACCTCAAGAAGGCCGTCGTCACGCCCTTCCCCAAGGTGAAGGAGCAGATCCGCACACAGCTCCTCGAGACCGATCGCAGCGAGACGATGACCAAGTGGGACGAGGGTCTCACCGACAAGTACACGTCGAAGGTCGCCTACGCCGACGGCTTCGCTCCCCCCGAGCTCGCGACGGCGCCGGTCGCGACCGCCGACGAAAGCTGAGCGGCGGCGCCGCGCCGGCGGCGAGCGGCCGTTATGGAAGACCGTCCGATCGAGCACGGCCCGCTTGCCGACGCGATCGTCGCGCTCGACGCGCTGACCCGCCGGCTGCGGGCCGAGTGTCCGTGGGATCGCGAGCAGACCGCCCGAACGATCGTCCCGCACACGGTCGAGGAAGCCTACGAGGTCGCCGACGCCGCGCTCGCCGACCGGCCGGACAAGCTGCTCGACGAGCTCGGCGACCTCCTCTTCCAGGTGACCTTCCTCGCCCTGCTGCTCGAGGAGAAGGGAGCCGGCGACCTCGTCGGCGTCATCCGCGCCGTGCACGACAAGCTCGTCTCGCGGCACCCCCACGTCTTCGGCGAGGCGGAGGCCCGGACGGCCCAGCGCGTCCGCGAGAACTGGGAGCGGATCAAGGTGGCAAAGGAGGGACGCGAGGGCGTCTTCCACGACGTCCCGTCGACGCTGCCCGCGCTCCTCCATGCACGGAAGGTGCAGCGGCGCGCGGCGGCCGTCGGGTTCGACTGGCCCGATCTCGACGGTCCGCTCGCGAAGGTCCGGGAGGAGCTCGGCGAGCTCGAGGCGGAGATCGCGCGCACCGGCCGTCCCTCGCCCGAGACGGAGCCCGATCCGGCGCTCGTCGGCGAGGTCGGCGACCTGCTCTTCACCGTCGTCAACGTGTCGCGCGCTCTGGGCGTCGACCCCGAGCTGGCGCTCCGCGCCACGAGCGCGCGCTGGACGGGCCGCGTCGACGAGGCGGTCCGCCTGGCAGCCGCCGCCGGGGAGGAGTGGACGGCGCTCGACCTCGACCGGCAGGACGCCTGGTATCGGGCTGCGAAGGAGGCGCAGGCCGGGGACACGCGCTGACGCGGCGAGGGCGCGGACGCCGTTCCGTCGGCGCCGCGAGGCGGCCGCAGCCCCGTCCTCGCGGTCGCAGGAGCACGCTCGCCCCTCGCCCGCGCAGCGGCGCCAGTACCCTTCGCCGCCGTACCGCGCGTCGACCGAGGAGAGTCCCTGATGACGACCATCGTCCACGTCCACGGCAGGCAAGTGCTCGACTCGCGCGGGAACCCGACGGTCGAGGTGGAGGTCGGGCTCGAGAGCGGCGCCGTCGGCGTCGCTGCCGTCCCGTCGGGCGCCTCCACGGGCGAGCACGAGGCGGTCGAGCTCCGCGACGGCGCCCCCGCCTGGGTCGGCAAGGGCGTGACGCGGGCCGTCGACCACGTCAACGGCGAGATCGCCGAGACGATCATCGGCTTCGACGCGACCGACCAGCGGGAGGTCGACCGGGCGCTCGTCGATCTCGACGGGACGCCGACGAAGAGTCGCCTGGGCGCGAACGCAATCCTCGGCGTGTCGCTCGCGACCGCGAAGGCGGCGGCGAACGACGCCGGGCTGCCGCTCTACCGTTGGATCGGCGGCACCAACGCGTGCACGCTGCCCGTCCCGCTGATGAACGTCATCAACGGCGGCGCGCACGCACAGAACTCACTCGACTTCCAGGAGTTCATGCTCGTGCCGGCCGGCGCTGCGAGCTTCGGCGAGGCGTTGCGGATCGGCGCCGAGTGCTACCACGCCCTCAAGACCCTGCTCAAGGAGCGCGGGCTCGCGACGGGGATCGGCGACGAGGGCGGCTTCGCCCCCGATCTCGGATCGGCCGCTGTGGCGATCGACCTGATCCTCGAGGCCGCGGAGCGCGCCGGCCATCGCGATGCGGTCGCGATCGCGCTCGACCCCGCCACGAGCGAGGTCTACGAGGACGGCGTCTACCAGCTCCGCCGGCAGGGTGGGGTCCTCGACTCCGCCGGCATGATCGACCTCTGGGCTGACCTCTCCGACCGCTACCCGATCGTGTCGATCGAGGACGGCCTGGCCGAGAACGACTGGAGCGGCTGGCAGACGCTCACCGACCGGGTCGGCAGGCGGGTGCAGCTCGTCGGCGACGACCTGTTCGTGACCAACGTCGACTTCCTCCGCCGCGGGATCGCCGAGCGCGTCGGCAACGCGATCCTCGTCAAGGTGAACCAGATCGGATCGCTGACAGAGACGCTCGACGCGATCGAGCTGGCGCACCGGTCGGGCTACGCGGCCGTCATCTCCCACCGCTCGGGCGAGACGGAGGACGCGACGATCGCCGATCTCGCGGTCGCGGTCAATGCCGGTCAGATCAAGACCGGCGCGCCTGCCCGCTCCGACCGTGTCGCCAAGTACAACCAGCTGCTCCGCATCGAGGAGCAGCTCGGCGAGAACGGCCGCTACCCCGGGTGGGCCGCGTTCCCGCGGCGCGGGCGCTCGTAGGTCCCGCCGCTACGCTGGCCGTAGCCATGCATCGGCGGCGTACCAAGATCGTGGCGACGCTCGGGCCGGCGACCTCATCGCCCGAGATGGTCGCGGCGCTGATTGCCGCCGGGATGGACGCGGCCCGCCTCAACATGTCCCACGGCACCGCGGACGACCATCGCGCGCGCGCTCGGCTGATCCGCGAGGCGGAGCAGACGACGGGCAGGCCGATCGCGATCATCGCCGACCTGCAGGGGCCGAAGCTCCGGGTGGGCGAGATCCCCGCGCCCGTCCAGCTCGTCCGCGACGCGCACTGCGTGGTCGCCGGCGAGGACGCGGTACGCGACGGCGAGATCCCGGTCGCCCCGGCCGCGATCGGGGCGGTGCTCCAGCCCGGCCACGAGGTGCTGATCGAGGACGGGCGGATCCGGCTCCGCGTCGAGTCGGTCGAGGCGGGGCGAGCGACCTGCCGCGTCCTCGTCGGCGGCATCGTGCAGGCCCACAAGGGAGTGAACCTGCCGGGCGTGCCGCTGCCGATCCCCTCGCTGACCACCAAGGACCTCGCCGACCTCGAGGTGGCGCTCGGGCTCGAGGTCGACTACGTGGCGCTCTCGTTCGTCCGCTCCGCGTCCGACGTCCGCGTGCTTCGGGAGCTGATCGAGCAGCGCGGGAGCGGCGCGCACGTGATCGCGAAGATCGAGAAGGCCGAGGCGGCTGCGGCCCTCGACGAGATCCTCGCCGAGGCGCACTCGGTCATGGTCGCGCGCGGCGACCTCGGCGTCGAGATTGGCGCCGCCGACGTTCCGCTTCTGCAGAAGCGCATCATCCAGCGGGCCCTCGAGGTCGGGAAGCCGGTGATCACGGCGACGCAGATGCTCGAGTCGATGGTGCACGCGCCCGAGCCGACCCGGGCGGAGGCGTCGGACGTCGCGAACGCGATCCTCGACGGGACCTCGGCCGTGATGCTCTCCGGGGAGACGGCGATCGGCGAGTACCCGGTCGAGGCGATCCAGGTGATGGACCGCATCGCCGGGGCGGTCGAGCCGAGCCTCGGCTACCGGCATCAGACGCCGACGGCGCAGGACGACCCGACGGTCGGGCAGGCGATGTCGAACGCGGCGTGCGACATCGCGGAGGCGCTCTCCGCCTCCGCCATCCTCGTCCCGACGTTCACGGGTCGCACGGCGTCGGCGGTCGCGCGCCTGCGCCCCATGCGGCCCGTCGTGGCCCTCACGCACCGGCAGGACTCGCTCAGGCACATGGCGCTCGAGTGGGGCATCGTGCCCGTGCGGATCCCGGAGACGAGCGACGTCGACGACCTCTGGCGGCTGTCGATCGCGGCGGCGCGCAAGGCCGGCGTCGTCCAGCCCGGCGACCGCATCGTGATCACGGCCGGCACCGCGGTCAACATCCCCGGCTCGACGAACGTGATCAAGGTCGACGTCGCGTAAGAGGCTCCCGCAAGGCGGCCACGCGCGGACGACCCTTGCAGGGACGGACGCCAGGGCGGCGAACCGACCGAATATGGGGAGGCCTGCGCCGAAGAAGCCCACCGCCGCGCGTCCATCCGGGCGAAGGCGGGTCGTGCGCGTGCTGGTGCCGATCGTGCTCGTCGCAGTCGCCGTGTTCCTGTACGCCCGCCCGCTTTCGAACTACGTCGAGACGCGCTCCGACCTGGCCGAGCGCGAGCGCTCCGTCGTCTCCCTCCGGAAGGAGAAGGCGAGGCTGACCCAGCAGCTCGCGCGCACGACCGACCTCGGTGCGCTCGCGCGGCAGGCCCGTGGCATCGGCTATGTCAGGCCCGGGGAGCAACTCTTCATCGTCAAGGGCATCGACGCCTGGCGCAAGGCCCACGGCGGGCGTTAGAGCGCGCGAGGCCCGCGCCACCACTCCGTCTACCGTGTGGGTGGTGGACGATCGCGCCGCAGCCGCCTTGCAGCTCGGGAGGACGCCCCGGGCATTCCACCGTGTCGCCGCCCGCTGCCCGTTCGGTCGCCCGGCAGTGACCGAGCAGGAGCCGTACGACGTCGACGGCCGCCCGTTCCCGACGATGTACTACCTCACCTGCAGGGCGCTCGTCGCGTCCGTCTCGCGACTCGAGGCAGCAGGCGGCGTCGAGTGCTGGACGGCGCGCCTCGCCGCGGACGAGAGCCTGCGGGCCGACCACGACCGGGCGACGGAAGAG
>VGCB01000089.1 GCA_016870235.1 Actinomycetota bacterium
AGCGGGCGCTTGCGCTCGACCGCGAAGAGGCCCTCGGCTGCGAGCAGGCGCTTCAGGCGCTCGATCGCGGCGAGATGATCGCCGACGCCGATCCGCTCGACGGTGACCGCACGGAAGGCGAGATCGCCCTTCTGTTCGTAGAGCTCGGCGCGGCCGAGCACGTGCACCTTCTCGCCGTCCGCGATGCCGAGGGCGAGCGCGTCGAAGCGCCGCCGGCTCATTGTCACCCGGAGCGTGGCCCCTCCGCCGGGATCTTTGAGCGTGAGGAACACCGTCGCCCATGCGTCCACCCGCTTGAGCTCGGTCACCTCCCCCTCGACCCAGACCTGCGGAAGCCGGGCGAGCCAGGAGGCGATACCGCCGTTGAACGCCGAGACGGAGAAGACCTTCCGGTCGCCGACGATCGTGTGCGGGACCTTCACGCGGGCCAGCGTAGCGACCTACCGGGCCGGCCAACAATACGGCGGAGGGATCGTCTCAGTGACCACGAAGTTCGCGGGAATCATGGCCGAGGTCACCGAGACGACATCACCCTGGCGCGAGGACGAGCAGTCCAAGGTCGAGTCGTGGCGCCTCCACGTCCTGATCGAGGCGGGCTACCCGCTCTCGCTCGCGGAGCGGCTCGCGGCGAGCGAGGCCGATCTCCACGTCTGCGTCGACCTCGTCCGCGGCGGCTGCCAGCCGACGGTCGCAGCGGAGATCCTGCTGTAGCTTGCTGCCGGTCTCTCGCGCGTCTGCCGGGTGCGAGACCGACGTAGCAGACGCGCGAGAGACCGGATCCTGAAGCCGGGAACCTGCGCTTCACTGCGACCCCTCCCCTGCGATCGAGTCTGGCACCGTGCCCGTGCCTCTTCCGCGTCTGGCTTCAGCCAGACGCGGAAGAGGGCGCGGAAGGGCGAGGTGCAGGACTCGAGTCCCGGAGGGGTTCCCTAGGCGAACCCCGTTCCCCTGGCTTCAGGATCCGTCGCTCCGCGGATCCGGTACCTGTTCGAGGCACCTCCACCGGATCCGCGGAGCGACGGCAGAAGACTCAGTCGGAGGACGCGCGGTCGACGCGATCGCGGGTCGAGTGGGCGCCGCCGGGGGCGACCAGGACGGCGAGCCCCTCGCGCGCGAGGAGGTCGACGGTGCGGTCGAGCTCCCGTGAGAGCGACGTCACCGCCTGCTCCCGGATCTCGCGCAGCCGCTCGTCGAAGGCCTGGCTCGCGACCTGGACGTGCCGTTCGATCTCGCGCTCGGTGATGCGGTCGAGGCGCTCCGACTGGCGTCGCTCCCACTCGACGAGCATCACGTCGATGCGCGCGCGGACGTCGGTCTCGGTCTTCTCGATCGCGTCCGCGATCGCCGCCTCCCGCGTGCGGAGCCGTTCGGTGATCTCCTCCACCGCCCGGCGCCGCTCGACCGTGTGGGCCTCGAGTTCGTCGAGCGCCTCGGTCACGGCCTGACCGGCGGCCCGCTCGAGCTCCTCGCGCAGCCGGAGAACGACGCGACGCTGCTCGTCCGCCGTCGAGCCGAGCTCGACCGCCTCTGCCTCGATCCGGTGCATCACCTCCCCGAGCGCCTGCTTGCACCGCTGCTCGAGGGCCTGGATCTGCTGCTCGAAGTGCCGCTGGCCGCGATCGAGATCGTCCGTGAAGCCGCGCAGCCGCTCCTCGAGTCGGCGTTCGACCGCGCTCAGCGACTCGAGGAACCCGGCGGTCGCGACGCGCTCGCGCTCGGCGAAGACGGCGCGACGCTCCTCGTTCAGGCGCCGCTCCTCGGCCGCGATCTCGGACGCGTTCTGGGCGCGCTCCCGCGCGAGCACGCGACGGATCTCCTCCGTGTGCGCGGACGTCCCCTCGTCGATCTCGGCCCGCAGACGCCTGCCCGCCTCCTCGATCAGGGCGTTGGCGTCGCCGAGCCGTCCCCGCGAGCGCTGGTAGGCGAGAACGACGGCGACGAGCGCCGCGACGGCTGCTCCGAGCAGGGCCGCGAGGACCGCGACGAGCATGGCGGAACCCTAACCGCCCCGGGGTCACTCGGCGAGCCGCGCGAGCGCGAGCGCAGTTGCGCCGGCAATCGTCGCCGCCGTCAGCAGCCGCAGCGCCGCCTCGGGCGCCTCGGCCAGCGTCTCGCGCGTCAACGGGATGCGGCTGCCGTCGATGAGCTCGGCGTGCCCTGCGACGTCCGTGATCGAGCGCCTCGCCCGGCGGGCAGAGGTCGAGAGCCGCCGCTGGGTGAGCGAGAGGAGCGTCGCGGCCGCCGCCCCGGCCGCGGTCTCGAGTCGCACGCGCCCGGTGACGGCGACGTACGCCGTGACGACCGGGAACGCGCCCCACGCGAGCGCGAACCAGAGATCGGTGTGGAACCGGCCGCCGAAGAGCTCGAGGTTGTAGGCGGGAACGAGAAACGCCCCCACCGCGACGAGCGGGAGGATCCACCAGGAGAAGCGCGCCGCGACGACGACGCCGATCGCGCAGGCGCCCGCGAGCGACGTCACCGCGAGCCCGGCCAGCACGGGCGAGGGGATCGACGTCTCGAGCGGCCGGCCCGCGAGCTCGTCGAGCGCGTGCGCGGCGATCCCCATCGCGAGGAAGAACGCGGCCACCGTCAGCCCGAGGCGCCCCCAGTCGGGCTGCGCGGCGAGGCACCCGCCGGCGACCACGTACGACAGGTGCCAGGCCGTGTACGGCAGGTGGAGCAGCGTGACGGCCTCGCGGGTCCGCCCCGGGCCGAGGGCGTACCAGGCTGGCCGCGTCACGGCGCCCTCGTCCCCCAGACGACGATGCCGCCGCCGAGGCTCAGCCGCTCGGCGCGGACGTCCGCGATCCCGGCCTCGCGCCAGAGCTGCAGGAGCGCCGGCTCCGGGAGCCCGCGCCAGAACGACGTGATCGAAGGGCCGAGGAACCGGCCGACGTCGTACCACGCCCGCGACACGAGCCGGCCCGCCGCCGGCAGGACGAGGCGCACGTACAGCTCCCAGAGCGGCCGCCAGACCCCGTGCGGGACGGCGAACTCGACCATCGCGATCGTCCCGCCCGGCCGCACGACCCGCGCGAGCTCGCGCAGCGTCCCGCCCGGGTCGTCGACGTAGCGGAGGAGGTACGTGAACGTGAGGTGATCGAAGGTGGCGTCGGGGAAGGGGATCGCGGTCGCGCTCGCCTCGACGAGCTCCACCGCGCCGCCGAGCCGGTCGGCGGCGACGGCGAGCATCCCTCGGCTCTGGTCGAGGCCGGTAACGCGGAAGCCGCGGTCGAGCAGTCGCGCGGCGACGAGCCCCGTCCCGGTGGCGACGTCGAGGACGTGGCCGCCGTCCACCGGCAGGCGCGAGACGAGGAAGCGCCGCCAGCGCGGGTCCTGTCCGAAGGAGAGGGTGGCGCCGACCCGGTCGTAGGTCGCGCCGAGCGGCGCGAACAGGTCGAGCGCGTGCCGGGTGCGGGCGGACATCTGCCGTATCCTGGCACGGTGGGGCTCGCGGCAGAGATCGAGCGCATCGCCGGGCTCCTCGACTTCTCGGGCGCCGAGCTGACCGGCATCCTCGCCTCCGAGCCGGCGCCCGGGGAGCGGCTCTACCTGTGCGCGTTCGCGGCGGCCGACGGGGCACGGTCGTGGCTCGTCGTCGATGCGGACGGCGGCCAGGTCGCCGATCGCCGTCGCGTCCGGGAGGCCGTCTGGACGGCAGCGCTCTGCGAGGTCGCCGGGGATCTCGCCTTCCCGGGCGATCTCGAGGAGCTCCGGGCGCACCTCCTCCAGGTGCGGATGCTCGAGGCGCCACCCGGGATCGAGGAGGCGGAGGCCGCTGCGCTCGCCCTCGAGCGGACGCTGGGCGCTCCGCCGGAGCTCGCCACGCCGGAACGCCTGGACGAGATCGGTGCCGCGGCGCGCCGGCTCGAGACGGCCCTCGACCCCACCCGCCCGTCCGCGTTCGCCGGCGCCATGCAGGCCGCGCACGCCACGGTCGAGGAGCTCGCGAGCGAGGTCGAGAGCGCGTACCGGCTCCCGCTCGTGGACTGACCGCGGCGCGGTACGCTGCGCCCATGGAGGGCGGAGGCTTCTTCCCGTTCGGCGGTGACCCGGAGGATCTCCTGCGCGGCCTCAAGGAGTTCGCCGAGCAGCAGGCCGAGGGAGTCAAGGAGGCGCAGCGCGAGCAGTACGCGACCCTGACCCTGAACACCGCGGTCGAGCTGACGAAGGCGGCGGTCGCGCAGATCACGCCGGCCGGCGGGCCGGACGAGCAGGCGATGCAGATGCGCGACGCCGTCCGCGTGATCTTCCCCGAGGCGGTCGCGCTCGTCAGCGCTGCCCGTCAGGGCTTCATGCGGTCTCCGTAGGCGCGTCGCGCCGAGTGACGAGACGTCGCCGGTGACGCAGCTCGGCAGCGCGAGCGCGATCGGTCAGCGATGCAGCCAACCCGCGCCTGTGGAGAACCCGCGTTGCCAACCTGTTGCAGTCCCCGTCTCAACGAGTCCACAGGCGCCGGGCCCGAGCCCGTCGACGCCTTGCCGATCCACGGCCCTGCCCGTTCTCGCACCTGTGGAAAACCGGTGTCAAACACCGGTTGTGGACAACGCGGCGGCGGAACGGGTGAGAGGGCGAGCCTTCGTCAGTCCCCGCGCGATCCGATCGCGATCGAGAACCCCCCGTCGATCACGATCGTCTGACCCCTGATCATCTCCGCTCCGTCCGAGCAGAGGAACGAGACGGCAGCGGCGACGTCGGCGGGAGCGACCAGGCGGCCCGCCGGGTTGGCGCCGCCGAAGGCGCGCATCTCGTCCCGGTTCGGGAAGTACCGGAGCGCGTCGGTGTCGACGACGCCCGCGGAGACGCCGTTGACGCGGACACCTGGAGCAAGCTCGACGGCGAGGTAGCGGATCAATGCCTCGAGCGCCGCCTTCGAAGTGCCGACGAGCGTGTAGTTGTCGAGCACGAGGTGCGAGCCCAGGCTCGAGATCCCGACGATCGCGGAGCCGGCCGGCATCGTCGGCGCTACCGCGCGAGCCAGCGCCAGGAGCGCGCGCGCGTTCGCGCCCATCGTCCAGTCCCAGTGCTTGTCCTCGGTCTCGAGCGCCGGCCGGATCACGCCGGTGGCGGCGTTGTGGACGAGGACGTCGATCGGTCCGATCGCGGCGATCTCCGCCACCGTCCTCCCGCTCGAGATGTTGCCGCGAACGAGAACAGGCTCCGCGCCGGCTGCGCGCAGCGCCTCCGCGGTCTCCTCCGCCTGGACGTCGGAGCGGAAGTAGCCGATCCCGACGCGAGCGGCGCCGTCGCGCGCGAGGCGAAGCGCGATCTCCCTACCGATGCCGCGGGACCCGCCGGTGACGAACGCCGTGGCGCCGGGCCTCACGCCGAGCGCCGAGGCAGCGGTGCCGAGACCGTGGCCGACGACGGGATCTCCGCCCAGCCGGGCCGCGTGCGCGGCTCGTGTCCCTCGGCGTGCTCGGCCTTCGACGAGGCGAGTCCGAGCCGGTCGAGCATCTCCGCCTTCTCCTCGCCGTAGCGACGGACGGGGCTGTCGGCGGGAAGCCCCGCGATCGCTTCCCGCACGCGGGCGCGGAGCTGCAGCGCGAAGTGCGGCGTCGCCGGGCCGACGAGCGCGTCGATATCGTCGATGGTGAGGTCGCCCACGGTGACGGAAGCGTAGCCTTCGACCATGACCGCGCTCCGCCGCACCGCGCTCATGTCGGTGTACGCGGCCGCGGCGCTCCTTGCGATCAAGCTCGCAACAGGGGTCGCAGCCGGCAGCCTCGGGTTCGTCTCCGAGGCGCTGCACAGCGGCACCGACCTCGTGGCCGCCCTCCTCACCTTCTTCGCGGTCGGCTACGCGGTGAAGCCCGCCGACGCATCGCACTCGTACGGGCACGGCAAGGCGGAGCACCTGACGGCCCTCGCGGAGGCAAGCGTGCTCGCGCTCGTCAGCGTCGCCGTCGGCGCGCTCGCCGTCTCGCACCTCGCCGGCTGGATCGAGTCCGACGTCGACGCGGCCTGGTGGACGTTCGCCGCCGCCGGGCTCGTGATCGCGATCGACGTGTCGCGCACGATCGTCTCCTACCGCGGCGCTCGGCGCCACGGCAGCGCAGCGCTCCTCTCGAACGCGCTGCACTTCGGGAGCGACCTCGCCGGCACGGTCGCCGTGCTCCTCGGGCTCGTCGCCGTCCGGGCCGGATGGCCGAAAGGCGACGCTGTCGCGGCGCTCTTCGTCGCGCTGCTCGTCGTCGTCGCCGCCGGTCGCCTGATGTCGCGGAACATCGCGGTGCTCATGGATCGCGCGCCGGCAGGCGCCGTCGACGCTGCGAGGCACGCGATCGAGGGCCTGACCCCGCCGGTCGCCCTCCGCCGGCTGCGGCTGCGACAGGCCGGCGGCCGCACGTTCGCCGATGTCGTGATCGCCGTCTCCCCGGGCGCGGCGGTGGGGCAGGGCCATGCCGCCGCCGACCGCGTCGAGTCGGCCGTGCACGGCGCCCTTCCCGGTGCCGACGTCGTCGTCCACGTGGAGCCGATGGGCGACGAGTCGGCGCTGCGCGAGCGCATCCACGCTGCCGCGATGGGCGTCTCGCACGTGCGGGAGGTGCACAACCTCGCCCTGATCGCGACCGACGAGGGCATGGAGGTGTCGCTGCACCTGAAGCTGCCGGGCGGGCTCACCGTCAGCGAGGCGCATGCGATCGCCGACCGCGTCGAGCGTGCGATCGCCGGCGCCGCCCCCGAGGTGGCGGCCGTCCAGACGCACATCGAGCCTCTCGGCGAGGAGGCAGCGGGCACCGAGATCGACGGCGACGCCCGCGAGATCGAGGAGATCGCGACGAGGCTCACCGGCGCCCCGCCGCGCAACCTCCGCTTCCTGCGCACGGACGAGGGCCTCGTGGTGTTCCTCACGCTCGCGGTCGACGGCGCCTCGACCCTGGCCGCCGCCCACGAACGCGCCAGCGCCGTCGAGGTGGCGGTTCGTGACGCCCATCCGGAGATCGCCGAGATCATCGTGCACACCGAGCCGTGACCGCCTCGGCTTGAACCTGGATCCACCGATTGGCGCGGGCGGTGCATCGTGCCAGGCCCGCCAGGCCGCTTCCCGCCTGGGTGCAACCCCTCCGAGAAAGCGTGGAGGGGTTGCACCCAAGCGGTGCGCTCCGCGCGCGGGACAGGATCGACAAGGCAGAAGCATTCCCGACCTGTCCCGCGCACGTCCTGACGCCCCTGGCAGGCACCCCGCGGTCACGCCAATCGGTGGATCCAGGTTGAATTCGGCTCGATGAGGCTCTGCATGTTCCATCCGAACGACCGACCGATGGATCGCGGCTGGGTCGGCCGGATCGACGGCGACAAGGTCGTCCATCTCGCCGCGCAGACGCTCCAGCACTACTTCACCGGCGGGGGCGGGGCGCGCGAGCACGCGGAGTACGCCCTCGCGGACGTGACCATCCTCGTTCCCGTCCTGCAGCCGCCGGCGGTGCGGCTCTTCGACGAGGCCGGCCGGTTCGCGTTCGGCAATCCGACCGCCGTCGTCGGGCCCGGGGCGCGCGTGCCCCGGGTCGGGCCGGATCTCTCCGTGCACGCGCGACTCACGGCCGTGATCGGGGCCGACGGGGCGATCGGCGGCTACACCGGCCTCGTCGAATGGTGGACGGCGGCCGCCGGTGCGAAGGCGAACGACTTCGGGCTCGTGCTCGGGCCGGTCGTGGCGACGGACGTGGATCCGACCGGGCTCGCGGCCGTTCTCCGCTGGGAGGGCGTCACCGAGTCGCGAGCGGCGGCGCCCGGATTCGACTGGGCCGCCGCGATCGCGCACGCCGCGCTCGGCACGAGCCTCCGTGTCGGCGACCTGGTCGCCGGCCCCCGCATCTGCTCGCTCGACGGGATGGCCGAGGGGGCCGTCACGCTCGAGCTCGACGGGATCGGCACGCTCCGCTCGCAGCTCGACGGCTGATGCACGTCGTCGTCGACTGGGACGGGACCGTCACCGAGCGGGACACGCTCCAGATGGTGCTCGAGCGCTTCGGCGACCTCGACCTCTACGCGCGCGCCGAGACGGCCCTCGGCCGGTCGATGACCCTGAACCAGGTGATCGCCGCCGAGATGGCGACGGTCCGGGCGCCGCTCGAGGAGGTCGTCGACTGGTTGCGCGCGCAGGTCGTCGTCCGCAGAGGCTTCCGCGACCTGGTCGACCGTCATCGCCCGCTCGTCCTCTCGGCCGGCTTCCACGAGTTGATCGAGCCGATCCTCGAGCGCGAGGGGATCGCGGTCGAGGTCGTGGCGAACCGTCTCGTCGCCGACGCGGGCGGCTGGCGCACGGTGTTCCGGTCGGCCGTGCCGTGCGCCGTCTGCGGGGAGCCGTGCAAGCGCGAC
>VGCB01000090.1 GCA_016870235.1 Actinomycetota bacterium
GCTCCTCGACGACGGCCTCGCCGCCGAAGGCGCCGACGGCCGCGAGGCCCTCGCGGAGCTCGGCCTCCGTCCGGCAGACGGCGACCCCCTTGCCGGCAGCGAGCCCATCGGCCTTGACGACGCACGGGGCGACCGCACGCTCGAGCCGTGCGGCCGTCGGCACCCCGGCCGCAGCCATCACCTCCTTCGCGAACGCCTTCGACCCCTCGATCCGCGCGGCCTCCCCACCGGGGCCGAAGACGGCGATCCCGGCGTGGCGGAGGTGATCCGCGAGCCCCGCGACGAGCGGCACCTCGGGCCCGACGACCACGAGATCGGCGCGGATCGCGCGCGCGAGCGAGAGCAGCCCGTCGGCGTCGTCCGCCGCAATCGGATGACAGGTGCCGAGCCGGGCGATCCCGGGGTTTCCGGGCGCGGCGTGCAGCTCGCGCAGCCCGGGGGACCGGGCGAGCCGCCAGGCGAGAGCGTGCTCGCGTCCACCCGAGCCGACGACGAGCACGCCCATGGCGCGAGTCTACTTCGGCGGCGTGCTCCGTCCCGCCGGCGTGCGACGCCTACGGTCCATAGGTGCCGATGATCGCCTGGACGTACTGCTGCCGGTAGGCGTCGCCGCCGGCCGCCGTGGGATGGATGCAGTCGGAGCTGATGAGGCTCTGATGGGACTGGAAGTACGCCCAGATGTCGGGCCCGGCGATCGCCTGCGGGAACTGCTGCAGCAGCGCGGCCAGCTGCGTGTTGATCGACGGGCCGTTGACGAGGATCGCCGTATTGCACCCCCAGGGGATGCTCCGACGCAGCACGGGGATCTTGCCGGCGGCGATCACCTTCTGGACCAGGGCGGTCATGTTGGCGGTGAAGCTGGAGACGGAGCCTCCGCCGCCGAGCGCCTCGTTCGTGCCGAAGTCGAGCGCGACGAAGCGGCCCGGGAAGTCGGCGAGGAACCGGTCGATGTAGGTCAGCCCCGGGCTCATCGGGTCGCTCTGGAGCGGTGTGCCCGCCATCCAGCCACCGAGGCCGCCGTTGATCTGGGCGGGGAAGTACCCCGGGCGCAGGCTCGCGACCTGCTGCATGAAGCTGGCGCCCGCGTGGCCCATGCTGTCCGCCGTGATCGAGTCGCCGAGGAAGAGCCAGGTGTCGTTGGTGCCCGTGGCGGCGTCGTGGACATCGAGGTTGAACGAGGCATCGTTGTTGCCCACGCCGCCGCGCGATTCGGTGACTCGCATGCGGATCCAGTTCGCCCCGCCCAGGCTGGCCGCGTGCAGGCGCCCGTTGTAGAGGTTGTCCGTGACCGTGACGAGCGTCTGCCACCCGCTCGCGGGAGGCGCCCCGGTGCCGCCGGCGGCGGAGCTCACGTCGATCGTGTAGTTGCGTGGCAGGTTGTAGTACTGCCCGCCGATCGCGTCGGGGCGATACCCGTTCTCGTCGTTGTACCAGGCGATCAGCGCGCTCTCGCGCTTGGCCACCGGCACCGTCGAGAGGTCGATCACGAGCGCGCACGGAGTCTCGCAGCGGTAGGAGCCGCCGAAGGGGCCGCGGTCGGCGTCGTTGCCCTTGCTCGGCGGGTAGACCGCGATCCCCTCGCCGAACGCGGGCAGCCCCTGGCTGATCACCGGCATCTGGTTGACGAGGAGCGTGGAGCCCGTCGGCGTCAGCGGCGCCGACGGATCGGAGCTCGGGCCCGGACCGACCGCATTGATCGCAGCGACGCGGAAGGTGTAGGGGGTCCCGTTCGCGAGCCCGGTGACGACGTGCGACGTCGACGGCGAGCCCGTGAGAACGGCCGTCTGCGCGACCGCGCCGACGAACGGCGTGATCCGGTAGCCGGTGATCGCGCTGCCCCCGTTCGAGACCGGCGCCGTCCAGCTCAGCGTCACCTGCCCGTCCCCTGCGACCCCCGTCACGTCCGACGGAGCCGACGGCGCCGCCGCCGGTGTCACCGTCGCCGACAGGATGCTGTCCGCGCCGGTGCCGACACCGTTCGTCGCGGCGACCGAGAATCGGTAGGCGATGCCGTTCGCGAGCCCCGTCATCGTGTAGGACGTCGTCGCGCTTCCCGTCGCGACCGACGCCAGGAAGCCACCGTTCGCGTCATAGCGGGAGACGCGATAGCTCGAGATCGGGCTGCCGTCGTTCGACGCCGGCGCCGCCCACGAGACCGTCACCTGCTCGTTCCCGGCCGTTCCCGACACGCGGGTGGGCGGGTCGGGAACCGTCGCGCCAGCAGTCGGCGTCAAGGCGACCGGGTCCGACGTCGCGCCCGCGCCGGCCGCGTTCGTCGCAGCGACCGTGAACGTGTACGGGGTGCCGTTGGCCAACCCCGTCACCGTGAAGGACGTGGCGGCGGTCGGCGTCTCGACCGTCGACGGGCCGCCGCTGCCGTCGGAGACGGTCACCGTGTAACGGAGGATCGGGCTGCCGTTGGCGGAGGGAGCGACCCACGACAGCGCGACCTGCCCGTCTCCCGGCACGCCGGACACGCCCGTCACCTTCGCCGGCGGACCGAAGGGCGTGGCCTGCGCCGGAGCGCTCTCGGCGCCTGGGCCCGCGGTGTTCACCGCCGCGACCGTGAAGGCGTACGCCGTCCCGTTCGCGAGCCCGGTCACCGTGAACGAGGTCGCCGTGCTCCCGGTCAGCGTCGTCACCGGCGAGCCCCCGGACGGCGTCCGCGTCACCCGGTACTCCAGGATCGTGCTGCCGCCGTTCGACGCGGGCGGCGTCCATCCGAGCGACACCTGTTCGTTCCCCGCCGCTGCGGTCAGGCCGGTCACCTGTCCAGGGACCGCTGCCGGGGTCACCGACCCCGAGAGAGGGCTGTCGCCGCCGGTGCCGATGCCGTTCGTCGCCGCCACCGAGAAGCGGTACGCCGTCCCGTTCACGAGCCCGGTCATCGTGTGCGACGTCGCGGCGCTTCCGGTCGAGATCGACGCGAGGAACACGCCAGCCGCGTCGTACCGTGAGATCCGGTAGCTCGTGATCGCGCTGCCGCCGTTCGAGGCAGGTGCCGTCCACGACAGCGCCACCTGCCCGTTCCCGGGTTGCCCAGTGACGGCCGAAAGGGCACCCGGCGGCCCCGCAGGGGTTGCCGATACCGGTGGGCTCGACTCCGGGCCCGGCCCGGCCGCGTTCACCGCCGCCACCGTGAACGTGTACGCCGTCCCGTTCACCAGTCCCGTGATCGTGAACGAGGTCGTCGTGCTCCCCGTCAGCGTCGCCACCGGAGAGCCGCCCGACGCCGTGCGCGTGACCCGGTACTGCGTGATCGGGCTGCCGCCGCCGTTTGCCGGCGCGACCCACGTGAGCGCGACCTGGGCGTTCCCGGCCGTCGCCGCGACCCCGGTCGGCGGACCAGGCGGCACGCCGGCGACCGGGGTGATGGTGGTGGTCGCCGCCGAGTCGAGGCCGGTGCCGACGGCGTTCGTGGCGGCGACGCGGAAGGTGTAGCCCCTCCCGTTCGTCAGCCCCGTGACGACGAAGGAGGTGGCGGTCGAGCCGGTGACGATCGCCGGCAGGCTCATCCGCCCGATCGCCGGCGTGATCCGGTAGCTCGTGATCGGGCTGCCGCCGTCGTTCGCCGGCGCGACCCACGTCAGCGCGACCTGGGCGTTGCCGGGAGCGCCCGTGACGGCGGTCGGCTTGCCGGGCACCTTCGGCGCCGGTCCTCCGAGCGCTGCCGGCGCGCCGCCGAGCAGCCCGACAACGGCCACGAGACCGATGAATCCGCGCACACCTTCGCGCACACCCCTCACTGCTCCCCCTTCACCTGGTCGACTGACGTCGCCGCTCGACCATAGCCCGAGCCTCGCTGCGTCCGCATCCCCTTTCGGGGTCTTCCAGCGGGCAGGCGGAAGCCGGCCGGCTGCTCAGGGGGACGGGTACACGGAGCCCGTCAGCGGGCGACGCCGTCGACGAAGGCGGTGATGCGGTAGCTCGTGATCGGGCTCCCACGGTCACGGGCGCCGACGTCGGCGGCCGCCGCTTCCGCGGTCGCGTCCAGACCCGCGGCCCTCACGGGCGCGGCAGGCTCCTCCGAGATCAGGGCGGCGGCGGCAGCCGCAACGCCGACGAGCGCGATCACGATCGCAAGCGCCGCGGCGCGACGCACAGACGGACGTGCTCGGCGCATCGAGCCTCCCTTTCCCCCAACCACATGGTGCCCAGCCGCGTCATCGTCGGCCGGCGCGGGACGCGATCGCAAGCGCCAACCGTCCGGGCGGACGGCTCGGTCGGAGACGGCCGCCGGCGCTAGAAGGCGAGCACTGCCTCGCGGCCCTGGCCGGTG
Organism: Actinomycetota bacterium; assembly: GCA_016870235.1. The sequence goes on from VGCB01000090.1 coordinate 4,280, forward strand.
CCGACGAGGGTGACCGGCACGCCGAGCGCGTCCTCGACGAACCGCACGTAGGCCTGGGCGGCCTCCGGGAGCGCATCGCCGTCGAGCACGCACTCCCAGCCCGGGAGGGTCTCCCACACGGGAGAGCAGTGGTGGAAGTCGGACTGGTGCGCGGGGAAGTCCTCCGTCTCCGTCCCGTCGGGCAGCCGGTACCGGACGCACACGGGGATCGCGGCGAAGGCCGAGAGCACGTCCAGCTTCGTCAGCGCGAGCTTCGTGATGCCGTTGACGCGAACCGCGAAGCGCAGGGCGACGAGGTCGAGCCACCCACAGCGCCGCTCACGGCCGGTGACGGTGCCGAACTCGCCGCCGAGCTCGCGCACCCGCTCCTGATCGGGCCCCTGGATCTCGCTCGGGAAGGGCCCCTCGCCGACCCGGGTCACGTACGCCTTGGCGACGCCGATCACCTCGTCGATCCGCTGCGGCCCGATCCCGAAGCTGACGGCCGCCCCGGCCGCGATCGGCGACGACGAGGTGACGAACGGGTACGTGCCGTGGTCGAGGTCGAGCAGCGTCCCCTGCGCGCCCTCGAAGAGGACGTGCTCGCCGTCGCGGAGCGCGCGATCGACGAGGAGCGACGTGTCGGCGATGTACGGCGTCAGCCGCTCGGCGTGGATGAGCGCCTGCTCCAGCACCTCGGCGTCGTCGAGCGGCTCGAGCTCGTAGACGCGCTCGAGCCAGACGTTCTTCTCGCCCACGGCGAGCCCGATCTTCTCGCGGAGGATCTTCGGGTCGAGCAGGTCCTGGACGCGGATGCCGATCCGCGTCGCCTTGTCCGCATACGCCGGGCCGATGCCCCGTCGCGTCGTCCCGATCTGGAGGTCGCCGAGCTTCCGCTCGCGGGCGCCGTCGAGCGCGACGTGCCACGGCATGATCAGGTGCGCGTTGCCGGAGACGAACACGAGCCCGGCGGTCGGGTGGCCGCGACGCTCGAGCTCGTCGAGCTCGCCGATCAGCACCGCGGGGTCGACGACGCAGCCGGCGCCGATCGCGCTCGCCTTGCCCTGGATGATCCCGGACGGGACGGAGCGGATCTTGTAGGTGGCGCCGTCGACCACGATCGTGTGGCCGGCGTTGGGACCGCCCTGGTAGCGGCAGACGAGGTCGGACTCCGCGGCGAGAAGGTCGACGATCTTGCCCTTGCCCTCGTCGCCCCACTGCGCGCCGACGATCACGGTCGAGGGCACGTGCCGCATCCTACCTCGCAGCCGCGATCCGGGGCCGCGCGCGGTCAGGGCCGGGGTGGCGGCTCCCGACCCTCGACGAGCGCGAGCGGGACGTCGAGCGTGAGCCACCGGCCGAGCGCGCCGCCGACGGCATCCGCGGCGGCCGAGAGGCCGGCGGCCCGGACGAACGGCCCGTGCGCGTCGGAGGAGATCACATGGGCGAGGCCGAGGTCGAGCAGCTCGGCGGAGCACGCCGCCGGCCGGACGCCGAGGCGTCCGTCGACCGAGGCGGCCGTCAGCTGCACGTACGCGCCCGCCTCGACGATCCCGCCGATCCGCGCGGGCTGCTTCTGCACGGCGGGGTTCCGCTCCGGGTGCGCGACGAGCGGCACGACCCCGCCGGCGAGGAGGTCGGCGCAGATCTCGACCATCTCGGACGGCCACTCCCAGAGAGGGAACTCGACGAGCAGGAGCGCCGGGTTCCCGGCGAGCCCGAACCGGCGCCGGGCGTCCCGGTCGAGGAAGGGCAGCCGGTCGATCGCGATCTCGCCGCCGCCGCGCACGTCGATCCGGAGGCCGGCCGCAACCGCCTCCGCGCGCAGCTGCTCGAGCGCCCGCTCCATCTGCTCGGGACGCGTCCGGAACCGCGGATGGACGTGCGGCGTGGCCGCGACGAGCGTGATCCCGTCCTCCTCCATCGAGCGGAGCAGGTCGATCGCCTCGTCGAGGTCGCGCGCGCCGTCGTCGATGCCGGGCAGGACGTGGGAGTGGAGGTCGACCATCGCGACGAGTCTATGGGTGCGCCGGCACCCGCTCGCGACGACCCGAACGGACCCGCTACAGGGACTTCAGAGATCCTTCACAGACGCCGTCGAGACTTCCGCCCATGGTGCTCCGAGCCGTCCTCGTCGCCGTCACCGCCGCGCTCTGCGCCCTGGCGCTGACGACTGCAAGCCGTCCGACGGGGCCGATCGGCGAGCCGGCTGCGCCCCTCACGGCCGCCCGGTAGAGCACGGCGCGCGGGATCAGCCGGGCGGCTCGCCCTCGCGGACGGTGAAGGCGACGCGCCAGTCCTCCTCGCTCCGGCCGTCGATCGAGAGCCGCCACTCGTAGCGGCCCGGCTCGAGCGCGAGCGGGCTCGAGTTGAGCGCGAGCGGGAAGTCGAGCGGCGTGCCCGGCTTGATCCCCGGCGGCCGGCCGACCTCGAACGGCGTGTCGTCCAGGAAGACCACGGGCTCCTCGCCCTCGTCGGTCGTCACCGTCACCGGCCGTCCGTCCGCGTCGAGGAGCTCGAGTCGCATCGTGTGCACCCGGTTCGCCTGATCCCAGGGGACGTGGACGAGGACGGCGATCCCGAAGGGCGCGGGGTCGGGCCCGGTCATCGACCAGCCGCCGCCGACGACGGTGAGCTTGCCCTCCGCGACCTGGGCGTAGTCGGCGAGGAGGAGGACGACCTTCACAGGTCGAGTCTACGCCGTCGGCACGTCTCTCGCGGCCGGTGACCGGCCCCCACGAACCTCCCCCAAAAAGGGGGAGGCGGGACTGTCCGACCGGTGTGAGACGCTTCCCCGTACGGTGATCCCGCGCATCCTGAGCTTCGTCCGCCAGGCCCACGTCGCCGATCCGCCCAGGGCCTGCGAGCACTGCGCACAGACGACTCCCGGCACGCCGGCCCGACGCCGAAGCGAGGGTGCGCCGCCGCGCGCCGTGCCCGACCGCGTCCGCGTGCTCGATCGGGCCAGCATCCTCGACCGGACGGGTCCTTCGACGCGGACGAGCCTCGTCGATCGGACAGCCGTCTCGGAACGGAGGAGCGTCGCGGATGGGAGGAGCTTCCTGTACCGGAGCCGCGTGCTGCCTCGCGGCCCGCGCGTGCGCCGGGTGCCGGCCGTGCGCGTCGCGCCCGACCGCGTCCGCTCGCACGACCTGGTCGCTCCCGACCCGCTCGCGACGACCGGGGACGCATCGCGGGTTCGCGTGGCTCGCGATCGCGTCGGCACGAGCGCGGCTTCCCGTCCGCTCTCGATCGAGCGGACGCCGATCGCCGCGGCCTGATGCTCCCGCGCCGGGCGGGCACCGTCGTCGTGGGCGGCGGGGTCGTCGGCGCGAGCATCGCCTTCCATCTCGCGGAGGCCGGCGACGAGGTCGTGCTGCTCGAGCGCGACGCGCTCGCGTCGGGCTCGACGAGCCGGGCAGCCGGCGGCGTCCGCGCGCAGTTCTCCGATCCACTCAACATCGCGATCGCGGCGCGCAGCCTCGAGGCGTTCGGTGCCTTCGCCACGCGCCCGGGAGGCGACATCGACCTCCGCACGGTCGGGTACCTGTTCCTGCTCGATCGCGACGAGGACGTCGCCGCGTTCGAGGCCGGGGTCGCCCTGCAGAACGCCCACGGCGTGCCGAGCCGGATGCTCGACCTCGCAGAGGCGCGCCGGCTCTCGCCGCTTGCGGGCCTCGACGGCGTTCTCGGCGCCGCCTTCTCCCCGTCCGACGGCCACGCGAGCCCCGATGCGGTCGTCCAGGGGTACGCGGCGGCGGCGCAGCGGCTGGGGGCGGCGGTCGTCACGGGCTGCGAGGTGACCGGGATCCGGCTCGCAGGCTCGGAGGTGCGGGCGGTCGAGACGGCGAGGGGCGCAGTCGATACGTCGGTCGTCGTCTGCGCCGCGGGCGCATGGTCGCCCGCGGTCGCCCGCATGGTCGGGGCGGACCTGCCCGTCGTGCCCTTCCGGCGCGAGGTCGGCTTCACGGGCCCGATGCCCGGCGCCGGCCGGCCGCCGCTGACGATCGACTTCGCGACCGGCTTCTACTTCC
>VGCB01000091.1 GCA_016870235.1 Actinomycetota bacterium
GACGACCTCACGACGCTTCCCGGCGTCGGCCCGTACACGGCGGCCGCCATCGGGAACTTCGCCTTCGGCGAGGACGTGCTCCCCGTCGACGTGAACGTCGAGCGAGTCCAGCGGCGGACGGGAGCGGCCTTCACGGGCGCCGCCGCCCAGGCGCTCATGGATCTGGGAGCGACGGTCTGCCTGGCGCGCGTGCCCCGCTGCCGCGCGTGCCCGCTCCGGCTCCACTGCCCCTCGGTTGGCGCGCGGGACGCCCCGCGTCGGAAGCAGGGGCGCTTCGAGGGGTCGTTCCGGCAGCTGCGTGCCGAGACGCTCCGGCTTGTTGCAGACGGCGGCAGGCCTGTGGCCGCGCTCGACCCGGGGGCGGTCGACGCGCTCGTCCGGGACGGCCTGGTCGTCGTCCGGGACGGGCTGGCGGGGCTGCCGCGGCGATAGCAGGTGGCAGCCTCAGGCGGAGCCAGGGCGACGCCGGAGAAGGGCGATCGCCTCGGCTGCCAGTCCCTCCGCGCGGCCCGTGAAGCCGAGGCGGTCGGTCGTCGTCGCCCGGACGTTCACGACGTCCGGAGCGACGCCGAGCGCACCGGCGAGCCGCTCCCGCATCGCCTGCCGGTACGGGGCGATCCTGGGCTCCTGACCGACGAGGACGCAGTCGGCGTTCACGACCTCCCAGCCCGCGTCGCGCACCGTCCGGTACGCCTGCTCGAGCAGGTCGATCGAGTCGGCGCCACGCCAGCGCTCGTCCTCCGACGGGAACAGCCCCCCGATGTCACCGAGCCCGGCCGCCCCGAGGAGGGCGTCGGTGAGCGCGTGGGCGACGACGTCGCCGTCCGAGTGGCCGGCAAGGCCGCGCGGATGGTCGAGGACGACGCCGCCGACGACGAGTGGGATCCCGTCCGCGAATGCATGCGCGTCGACGCCGAGACCGATGCGGAGGTCAGTCGTCACGGCAGTGACGCTAGCGCGTCCCGCAGCTCGAGCAACGAATCGATGCGCGCGTGCGCCTGCGCCGCCTCCGGCCAGCCCGCTTGAACGAAGCCCCACGGGCCGCGACGAATGAAGACGGACACCATCCTGGCCGCGACCGACGGCACGACGTCGTTGTCCACACGATCGCCGACATACGCGATCTCGGCCGGATCGACGCCGAGCTCGGCCACGAGCCTGGCGAAGAATCCCGGATCGGGCTTCTCCAGGCCCCAGCTCTCCGAGGTCGCGATCAGGTCGAGCGGGAGATCGAGCCCGCGCAGGAGCTCCTCCGTCCGCGCGGGCTGGTTGGCGGCGACGGCGAGCGTGTAGCCGGCCTCCCTGAGCACGTCGAGGCACGGACGGGTGTCCGCGAACAGATCGCAGGCGTCGTAGTAGAGGCGGTCGTCGCGGTCGAGCGCGTAGCCCGGCCGGAGCGACTCGAAGAGCTGCCGGTGATCGTGCCGCCGCTCGATCACCGCCCCGAGCGTCGCGAAGAACTCCTCGACCGTGACGCCGAGGCGCTCGGCCCACGCGCCGATCACCCGACGCTCGTCGACGATCGTGCTGCCGACGTCGAAGACGACGGCTCTCACCGGCACCGCTGCGACTCCGAGGTCGCAGAACCGGAGACCGCCGGTGCGATCACGACCCTTCCTCGGCCAGGAGCGTCTCGACCCGCTCGAGATCGTCCCGCGTCGTCACCTTGACGAGGCGATGCGAGCCGTCGACGACCCGGACGCGACCCCCTGCGGCTTCGACGAGCGACGCGCAGTCGGTCGCCCCGGCGAGGTCGCCGGCGTAGGCCCGCCGCAGCACGTCCGCGAGGAAGGCCTGAGGCGTCTGTACGGCCACGAGGTCCGCGCGCGGGAGCGTCTCGACGACGGTGCCGGATCGCACGCGCTTGACGGTGTCGGCGAGCGGGAGGGCGGGCACGACGCCGTCATAGCCCTCGCCGAGCGGCGTGAGGACGCGCTCGATCACCTCGTCGTCGACCAGCGGCCGCGCGGCGTCGTGGACGACGACGGCGACGGCGGCCTCGGACACCTCCGTGAGGGCGATCGCGACCGAGTCGGCGCGGGTCCGGCCGCCTGTGACGACGGCCGCGACCTTCGAGACGACGAGCTCCTCCGCGAGCACGATCAACGCCTCCTCCCACCCCGCGGGGGCCGTGACGACGATCGCGTCGATCCAGTCGCTGAGATCGAGCCGTTCGAGGCTCTCGGCGACGAGCGCGCGACCACCGAGCGGTGCGAACGCCTTCGGCCGGTCGGCGCCGAGGCGTTCGCCGGAGCCGGCGGCGACGAGGATCGCCCAGGTGCCCGACGCCCCCCTGGGCGGACGCTCGCGGTGCTCGCTCACGATCGGGGAGACCTCACGTCGCTCGCTCGACCGAGCCACGGTCTCGGGTCAGATGAGCGAAGGGTGGCCGGGCGCGATCTCGACGCCCGGCCACCCTTCGACGATCGCTTCATGCCGTCCGACGCCCGGTATCCCCGCTCCTCGGCCGTCGCGACACGTGACTAGGCGCTGGCCGCGGCGACCTTCGCCTTGGAGCGGACGCGCTTCTTGCTCGCGGCGGGGTTCGCGAGGATCTCCTCGAGCCACGCGCGCGCCTCGTCCTCGTTCATGTCCTTCGCGTACATGAGCTCGGAGGCGAGGATCTTCTTCGCCTTCACGTACATCTGCTTCTCGCCCGTGGAGAGGCCTTTCTCGTGGTCCCGAAGGGCGAGGTTCCGGACGACCTCGGCGAGCTCGAGGATGTTCCCCGTCTTCATCTTGTCGCGGTTGTGCTTGAACCGCCGATTCCAGTTCTTCGGCATCTCCGTCGAAGCCCCGCTCAGGGCTCCGACGACGACCTCGACCATCTGCTCGTCGATCACCCACCGGAGGCCGACCTTCTCGGCGTTCTCCGTGGGCACGTTGACGGTCATGTCGTTGTGGAGGATGCGGATCGTGAGATACTCCCGCTCCTGCCCGAGGACGAGCTTGGTGTCCTTGCTGACAACCGTGCCCGCCCCGTGGTGGGGATACACCACCTTGTCGCCGACGTCGAACAATCCTGCCCTCCTGCTCCACCCAGCCTGACAGAGAGAGCGCCGGCCCAGAGTCACGATCGGTGCCGACGCTACTCCCCCATTCTAGCTGGACCCCGCAACACTCTCTTAACGACTTGCTCGTGACCGATCGCGCCCCGCTCGGCGTGTGTCCTGGCGCTCGAACACGCGCGCTGACGCCTGACGTGGACGCCCCTTGACGGGGAGGCGTGCCTCGTCGGACGCGGGACGCTCCTCCGAGGAGGCTTTCTCGCGCATGCAGCCTCTTCTACCTACGATCAAGGACGCTCTTCGTCGACGACCTCCGGCGATCCATCCAGGCGCCGGTGCCCCCGTCGTCCTCGTTCCCGGGTGCCGGGATACCTGTCACCGCGTCAGGATCGCGTCCTCCGACGGGACGCGCTCGCGGTTGACGGACGCCAGATCGGGCTCGAGCTCCCTGTCCGCGCTCTCGACATTCGACCCGGCATCCGAGCCGACATCCGACCGGCGGCCGTCGAGAACGGAGGCGATCGCGCGCCGGACCGTGTCCGCCTCGATCGCATTCGCGCCGGCGGCGGTCGGCGCGCCGGGCGGGACGAGGACCGTCCCCACCCCGAAGCGGATGCACTCCTGCAGGCGCCGCTCCGCCTGGGCTGCGGCACGCACCCTCCCCGTCAGCCCGATCTCACCGAACGCCGCCACGCCGGGGCGCAGCGGCACGCCACGGGCGGCGGAGGCGATCGCGAGCGCAACCGCGATGTCTGCCCCCGGCTCCTCGATGCGGACGCCGCCTGCGACGTTGACGAAGACATCGGCCGCGCCGAGCGGCACGCCCGCGTGGCGCCCGAGCACCGCGACGATCATCGCCAGCCGCTTCGGATCGACGCCCGTGCCCACGCGCCGAGGCATCGCAAGGTCGCTCCTGGCGACGAGCGCCTGGATCTCGATCAGCAGCGGCCGCGTCCCCTCGAGCGTGCACGCCACGGCGGCTCCCACCTCCCCCGCCTCGCTCCGCCCGAAGATCGCCGACGGGTCCGGGACGCCGACGAGGCCGGCGGCGGTCATCTCGAAGACCGCGATCTCGTTGGTCGAGCCGAACCGGTTCTTCGAGGCACGGAGCACCCGGTGCGCGTGGTGGCGATCGCCCTCGAACTGGAGCACGCAGTCGACGAGGTGCTCGAGCACTCGCGGACCGGCGACTGTCCCGTCCTTCGTCACATGCCCGACGAGGATCGTCGCGACGCCGTGCTCCTTCGCGAGCCGCAGGAGACGCCCCGCCGCCTCCCGCACCTGCGCCACCGAGCCGGGCGCGGAGCCGAGCTCGGACGCGTGCAGCGTCTGAATCGAGTCGATCACGCAGACGGCCGGCAGCTCCCGCTCGAGCGTCGCGCAGACGGTGTCGAGCTCCGTCTCGGCGAGGATCTCGACGGCATCGCTGCCGCCGAGGCGCTCTGCCCGCAGCTTCACCTGCGCCGCGGACTCCTCGCCGGTGACGAGCAGCGCCCGGCGCCCGGTGCGCGCGATCGCGCCGAGCGCGGTGAGCAGCAAGGTGGACTTGCCGACGCCGGGCTCGCCTCCGACCAGCACGAGCGAGGCCGGCACGAGGCCGCCGCCCAGCACGCGATCGAGCTCCTGCACGCCCGTCGAGACCCTCACCGCCTCCTCGACGCGGACGTCGGCCAGCCGTTCCGGCGAGCGCGCCCTCGCCGTCCCCCGTGCCGCCGCCGGCGCGATCGCCTCCTCCACGAGCGTGCCGAACGCCCCGCAGCCCGGGCACTTGCCGAGCCACCGCCCCGCGGTCGTGCCGCACTCCTGACAGCGGAACTGTGAACTCGTCTTCGCCATGGTCGAAGACTACCGGGAGGGTCGGACGTCATGTCGTCTCTACTGCCAACAGACTCGCGCCGGCCGCGCCGGGACATGCCTTCCGGAGGCCGCACTAGCATGGCGTCCGTGATCCGCGTCCCCCCTGATCGCGGCGGCTGGCTCGAGGTCGTCTGCGGCCCGATGTTCAGCGGCAAGAGCGAGGAGATGATCCGCAGGCTCCGTCGCGCAGAGATCGCGGGGCTGCGGGTCATCATCTTCAAGCCTCGGATCGACGACCGCTACGACGCAGCCGACATCGTCAGCCACGCCGGGATCCGCATGCGCGCCGTCCCCGTCGCCTCCGTCGACGAGATCGCACGGCGCGCAGCCGGCTTCGACGTGATCGGGATCGACGAGGTGCAGTTCTTCGACCCGACGATCGTCGAGATCGCGCTCGGGCTCACCGACGGCGGCTCACGCGTGATCGTGGCGGGGCTCGACCAGGACTTCCGTCGCCGGCCGTTCGGCCCGATGCCCGACCTGCTCGCGCACGCGGAGTTCGTCGACAAGCTCCAGGCGGTCTGCCACCGCTGCGGCGGGCCGGCGACCACGACGCAGCGCCTCGTCGCCGGCAGGCCTGCGCCCTACGGTGGAGAGACGATCGTCGTCGGAGCCGCGGATACCTACGAGGCTCGCTGTCGAGACTGCCATGTCGCGAATCGAGGGGATGTGAGCATCCCCCAGGTCGCGTAGCGCGAATCCGCCGCGTCGCGACGCAGGTCACGACCCGGCGGCCCCGACCCCCGGCGTCGGCTCTTCGAGTCGAGACCCACAGACGGCGCTACGTCATGTCGAGAGCGGCCGAGCCGTCGATGCAGGTCGTGCTGTTCTCCGGCACGTCGTCCGCGAGTGCGTTCGGGTCGGGTGCGTTCTCTGTCGCGACACGACCGGCGCCGGCACGCAGACGTGTCGTTCAGCCCACCGCGTGGTGTGCGTGCAGCGGCGTCGGCGGCGCTTCATACTCCTTCGGTGGCCTGGGTCGTGCCTACGGTCGTCTACGTGCTGCTCGTGGGCGTGTTCGGGATCGCGGTCAAGTACGGGCTGCGGCAGGTCACGTGGCAGGGGCTCCTGGCGTTGACGACGCTGGCATACCTGTTCGTGTTCGTCGCCGTCGCCGCATTCGGCTTCCGGTTCCGCTCCGACGACGCGAACGGGAACCCGCCTCTCGACTGGCCGCTCGCCGCCCTGTCGGCTCTGATCGCCCCGGTGGGGCTCGTCCTCTTCTTCTTCGCAATCTCGCGGGGACCCGTGACCAAGATCGTGCCGATCACCTCGGTGTACCCGCTCGTCGCCGTCCTCGTCGGCGCCCTCGTCCTCTCCGAGAAGGTCGGCTGGCACGCGGGCGTCGGCGTCGTCCTGATCGTGGGCGGCGTGATCCTGCTCGGCCTCTGAGCGGCCCGCCACGCCAGGTCGCCGTCACACCGCCCGCGGGCGGAAGGAGCTCCCCACCGCTGCCGCGACGAACGCGCCGGCGGCGACGAGCACGATCGTCCCGCCGGGCGGCAGGTCGCCGTAGTACGAGAGCGTCAGGCCGGCGACGACGGAGAGGAGACCGATCGCCATCGCGAGCGCGAGCGTCGAGCGCAGGCTCCAGGCGATCCGGCTCGCGGCGATCACGGGCAGCACCATCAGCGCCGCGATCAGCAGGATCCCCACGACCCGCATCGAGAGCGCGACCGTGAGCGCCGCGAGCACCGCGGTCACGAGGTTCATGAGGTCGACGCGGACACCCGCGACCCGGCTGCCCTCCGGGTCGATCACGCTCGCGACGAGCCCGCGGTAGAGCACGCCGACGAGCGCGAGCGCGGCGAGGCCGAACCCGAGCACGGTCCAGAGATCCTCCCGGGTGACCGTGAGGATCGAGCCGAACAGGTACTGGAAGAGGTTGACGTTCAGCGCCCCCGCACTCGCGACGAGCACGACGCCGAGCGCGATCCCGACGTAGAAGACGACGGCCAGCGCCTGATCGCCCGCAGCCCCCGCGCGCGACCGCAGGAGCTCGATCGCGACGGCACCGACGACCGCGAACACGAGAGCCGTCGCAACCGGCGAGACGTCGAGGAGGTAGCCGGCGGCGACGCCCGCGAAGGCGACGTGCCCGATGCCGTCGCCGATCAACGACTGCCGGCGCTCGACGAGGAAGAAGCCGACCGCCGGCGCGAGCAGCCCGACGACGATCCCGACGCCAAACGCAAGGCGCATGAACTCGAGCTCGAGCATCAGTGGTGGTGCCGCGCGTGATGATGCGAGTGATCGTGCGAGGGGTCGTGCCAGCGGCCGGGAAGGTCGCCCGGCGGGCCGTCGAACTCGATCCGGCCGCGGACGAGGACGAGCCGCTCGACCACGTGCTCCACCGCCCCGAACTCGTGCGACACGTAGAGGACGGTGACACCGAGCTCGCGGCGGAGCTCGTCGAGCAGCTCGCCGAGGGACTCCTGCGAGGCCGCGTCCACTCCGGTCGTGGGCTCGTCGAGCGCGAGGAGCGTCGGCTCGCCCGCGAGCGCCTTCGCGATCAGCGCGCGCTGCTGCATGCCGCCCGAGAGCATCCGGAAGGGGTCGCCGGCACGGTCGGCGAGCCCGACCCTCCCGATCGCCGAGTCGACGACGACGCGGTCGCGCTTCGTCAGCGGCCCCAGCATCCCGCGGACGCCGAGCCGGCCGACGGAGACGACCTCGCGCACCGTGGCCGGGGCGTCGCCGCCGATCTGGGCCCGTTGCGGCAGGTAGCCGATGCGCCGCCCGGAGTCACGGCGCCCCGGTGCCTCGCCGAAGACGCGGACGACTCCGGCCGCAGGCTGCTCGAGCCCGACGAGCAGGCGGAGCAGCGTCGTCTTGCCGCCGCCGTTCGGCCCCGCGATCGCCACGAACTCGCCCGGCTCGACGCGAAGCGACACGTCCCGGAGGACGGCAGGGCCGTGCGCATATGCGAAGGAGACGCCCACGATCTCGACCGCGGCCGCCGCTACGTGCAAGCAAGCGCCTTCCGGAGGGCTGCCAGATTCTCGCGCATGACCGAAAAGTAGTCTGCCCCCGCGGACGCTGCATCGGGCGACAGGCCCTCCAGCGGATCGAGCGTCGCGGTCTCGGCGCCCGTCTCGCGCGCGACCGTCGCCGCGAGATCCGACGGCACGAGCGTCTCGAAGAAGACCGTCGTCGACCGCGTCTCCTCGACCTCCTCCACGAGGGCCGCCAACGCCTTCGGGGTCGGCTCCGCCTCGGGGCTCAGCCCGGCGAGCGAGATCTGCTTCAGGTCGTAGCGAGAGGCGAGATAGCGGAACGCAGCGTGGCTCGTCACGAAGGTCCGCCGCTCGCAGTCGCGGAGCCCGGCGGCGAGCTCCTCGTCGAGCTCCTCGAGCCGCCCGGCGAGCTCCTCCGCGGCCTCCGGACGGTCGAGCGCCGTCCCGA
>VGCB01000092.1 GCA_016870235.1 Actinomycetota bacterium
AGGAGCTCGGACGCCGCGGGCGTCCGCCGAGGCGCACCGGCGCGGATGATCTCGAGGCCTTGCTCGACTCTCCCGCGGACGGCGGCCGAGCTCTCGCCGGGAGGCGCCGCGAGCTCGTCCGCGCGCGGCCGCGGCATCGCGACCACGAGGTCGAACCGATCGAGAAGCGCACGCGAGACCTTCTCGCGGTAGGCGACGATGCGGGCGGGTGGGCAGGAGCACCGGTTGCCGCCGTCGCCGCGGCCACCGCACGGGCACAGGTTCATGGCTGCGACGAGCCGGAAGGCCGCCGGGAAGGTGGCTCGGCCGCCGACCCGCGCGACCGAGACGACGCCGTCCTCCAGCGGCTGCCTGAGCGCCTCGATCACCGCCCGCGAGAACTCCGGCAGCTCGTCCAGGAACAGGACACCGCGATGCGCGAGGCTGACCTCGCCGGGCCGAGGCGAGGCGCCGCCGCCGATCACGGCCGCAGGCGAGGCTCCGTGGTGCGGCGACCGGAACGGCGGGTAGCGGAGGAGCGGGCACCCGGGCGGGAGGACGCCGGCGACCGAGTGGATCCGCGTCACCTCGAGCGCCTCCTCGCGAGTGAGCGGCGGCAGGATCCCCGGCAGCCGGCGCGCGAGCATCGTCTTGCCGGTGCCCGGCGGCCCGGCGAGCAGGAGGTTGTGCCCTCCCGCGGCCGCGATCTCGAGCGCACGTCTCCCCCGCTCCTGTCCGCGAACCTCGGCGAGATCGGGCACGCGCACGCCGTCGACCAGCCCCGCCGAGGGCTCTCCGAGCATCCCTGCGGCGCCGTCACCCTCGACCGGCGCGATCGGCTCGTCACCGCGGAGATACGCGACGGCTTCGGTCAGGTGCCCGACTGGGATCGCCTGAGCGCCGGCGAGGGCCGCCTCGGCGGCGCACTCGGTCGGACAGAGGATCCGCGCGATGCCCTGCCGAGCAGCTCCCTCCGCGACCGCGATCACGCCCGGCACCGGGCGTACCCGTCCGTCGAGCGCGAGCTCGCCGACGACCGTGTGCTCGGCGAGCCGCGCGGCCGGGACCTCTCCGAAGGCGGCGAGCAAGGAGAGCGCGATCGCGAGGTCGAAGCCCGTCCCCTCCTTGCGAAGGGCCGCGGGAGCCAGGTTGATCGTCACATGGCGATCGGGCCAGGGCAGGAGCGCTGAGTGGACGCCGCTACGGACGCGGTGCTTCGCCTCCTGGCACGCGCGGTCAGCGAGCCCGACGATGCTGAACGACGGCAGCTGCCCCGGCCGGAGGTGCGCCTCGACCTCGACCCGCCGCGGCTCGATGCCGACGAGGGCGTAGGTGACGGCGCGGGCGAGCACACCGTCCACGGTACGGCAGCAGGTGTTGCGACTCTGTCGCGGTTTCGTGCCGGAATCGCTACGCGCGCACGGCGACGAGCACCGACTCGAAGTACTCGCCCGAGCGCCGCCCGGTGCGCCGGTTCACGTGCCGCTCGAACCGCTCGAGGGGCCGCAGCCCGGCCCGCCGGAGGACCTCTGGGTACAGGTCGCGCCGGTCGTTGACGACGATGCACACCCGCGCATCGCGCTCGAGGGCCTCCCGCGCGTTCTCGAACACGGCCGCGACCCCGTCGACGTACGAGGCGATCGCCGCCCGCCCGGTGCCGAGCGCGGGGCGCCCGAGCTCCTGGTCGCGGCGCTCGTCGAGCCCGAGGAGCTCGTACGCGTAGCGGTGCTGCTCGTGGTAGTCGATCAGCCCGGGGTACGGCGGCGACGTGACGATGCCGTCGTACGGCCCGACCAGGTCGAGCGTCCGGGCGTCCCCGTGGAGCACCTCGGCCATCCGCTCGCCGGCACGGACGGCCGCGAACGTCTCGAGCCGGTCGAGCGTGTCGAGCGTGTAGCGGAGCAGGAACCGCCGCGCGTCCTCGACCGGGCGGCACTCGCGGCGGTGCTTGTGGCACCAGTACGGCGTCGTCTGCGGCGCGCGCGGGAAGTCGAGGTCGAAGTGCGTCGTCCGGCGCGCCGATCGCGCCGCGCGAGCGAGGACGACGCGGAGGACGTCGCCGGACCCGACCTGCTCGACGAGCGAGCCGAAGCCCAGGAGCGCGGATGCCGCCGTCGGCGCGTACCACGCGCGCACGTACGCCGACGCGCCGCGCGGGTAGCGGGCGGCCGGGGCGAACGCCTCGACCTGTCCGTGGGCCCACAGGAGGTCGCGCCGCAGCGCGTCGAGGTTGACCCGACGGGTCTTGACGCGCATCAGCAGGCAGTTGAAGCCGGCGATGTCGCAACCGGTGGCGTCGTACCCGGACTCGAGCGCCTGCACGAGCGTCGTGCCGGAGCCCGCGAAGGGATCGAGGACACGCCCACCGGCCGGGACATAGCGCTCGAGGAGCGCCTCGACGAGCTGCGGGACGAACTTGCCGAGGTACGGATGGAGGCGGTGGACGTGCTTCGTCCGAAGCCGCTCGGGCAGCTCCGCCTCCGACCACGAGAGCGCCGAGTCGACGCCGAGATCGCGGTAGAGCGTCTCCTGCGTCAGGCCCACGGAACGTCGTTCGCCCCGGACCGGTCCGCTCCTCCTGAGAAGCTCCAACAACATGAGCACGGGCCGTCTGGCCGTGCTGGGCGGCGCGCTGCTTCGTCCTCGGTCGCGCCCGTAGCGGGCTACGAGCGCTCCCTGCGTCCTCGCATCGCACTCGCCCATCACGCCCAGCCAGCGCGTGGTCGTTGTGTCAGACCTTCTTACGCAGGCGAGAGCGGAGAGCCGGGCCCCGCATGCCCAGGCTCTCCGCGGGGGAGAGGGGTCGGTCGGCGTCGCGGCGCCGCGCGGGGCCTCAGCCGGCCGTCGCGAGCGCCCAGTGGACGCCGCGCGAGGCGTCGAAGCGCTGGAGCCGCTCGATCCGAGCCGGGATCGCCGGGTGGGTGGAGAAGAGCCCGGCCATGCCGCGGCCGCCGAGCGGGCTCGCGATGTAGAGCGACGCCGTCGCCGGGTTCACCTGCATCGGGATCACCTCGGTGCCGCGCTGGAGGCTTGCGAGCGCCCGTGCGAGCGGCTCGCCGTCGCCCATGATCCGCGCCGCGGTCTCGTCTGCGAGGTACTCGCGCTGGCGCGAGACGGCGAGCTGGATGATCATCGCGGCGATCGGCGCGACGAGGATCGCGACGATCGCGCCGACGGCGCCGAGCGGGTTCTCCTCGTCGTCGCCGCCGCCGAACAGCCACTGGAACTGGAGGATGTTCGCGATCGCCGAGATCGCCGCGCCGATCATCGCCGCGATCGTCGTCACGAGCACGTCGCGGTTCTTGATGTGGGCGAGCTCGTGCGCGACGACGCCCCTGACCTCGCTCCGCGGCATCAGCTGGAGCAGCCCCTCGGTGACGGCGACGACGCTGTGCTTCGGGCTACGGCCCGCTGCGAAGGCGTTCGGCTGCGCCGAGGGGATCAGGTACACGCGCGGGATCGGGATGCCGGCACGGCCGGCGAGCTCGGTCACGTCCTGGTGGAGCTCCGGCGCCTCCGCCTGCTCGAGCGGACGGGCCCGGCTCATCCTCAGCGCGAGCCGGTCGGAGAACCAGAACATGCCGAGGTTGAAGAGCACGGCAATGACGGCGAAGAGCAGGATTCCGCTCGAGCCGCCGACCATGCCGCCCACGCCGATGAACAGCGCGGTGAGCCCTGCGACGAGGATCCAGGTGCGGAATCGGGTCGACATCGTGTTCAGTGAGTCCTTTCCGGTTGACGTCTGCCAGTCAACCGGAGCTTTCTCCCGCCCCCGCTGCCCTGTCGTCCCTCGACAGGCCAGACGGAGCGGCCGGCGCACCCGGGCCAGCTGGCCGTTCTGACGAGTACGCCCGTTTGGGGATAGTGCCCCCCGGTAGACGTGCTGATCTGAGTGTAGGAAACGGGGCTGTCGTCGTGGTTATTCCAGTATTAAGGCGGCCTGGCCGTCTCCATCGTCGCCGTCGTCCTCGGCCACCCAGAGTCGGCGCGTGACCCTGTGCCCCGTGACTGCCGCCGCCTCGAGGACGACGTCGAGGTCACGCGTCTCGGGGTGCGCGGCGAGCCACGCACGCGCGGCGCGCTCGACGCGGCGCCGCTTGACGGCGCCGACGGCGGCGATCCCGCCGCCGAAGGCGTCGTGCGCCGCGCGCTCCTTCACCTCCACGAACACGAGCCGCCTGCCGCGCCGGAGCACGAGGTCGAGCTCGCCGCCGCCGATGCGGACGTTGGCGTCCAGGATCCGGTAGCCGCGCAGCCGGTAGGCGGCCGCGGCGACCCGCTCGCCCCGGTTCACCGCGCGCGAGCGAGGTTCTCGCCGCGCTCGTACGCTCGCGCGTTGAAGGAGCGGCGATGCTGCGCGCAGGGGCCGTGCGCGCGGACGGCGGCCGTGTGGGACGGCGTGATGTACCCGACGTGCGAGGAGAAGCCGTAGCGGGGATGGAGCGCGTCGATCCGGCGCATCAGCCGGTCGCGCGTGACCTTCGCCACGATCGAGGCGGCGGCGATCGCGGCGCTCTTCGTGTCGCCGTCGACGACGGCGCGATGCGGCGGCGCCAGCGGCCCGAGCCGGAATCCGTCCACGAGGCACGCGGTCTGGTCGGAGGCGAGGTCCGCGAGGACGGCGCGAAGCCCGGCGAGGTTCGATCGGTGGAGGCCGTCGAGGTCGATCCGGCCGGAGGGGATCACCCGAACCGAGAACCGGGTCGCGGCGGCGACGACCGCGTGGAAGAGGCGCTCGCGCTCGTCCGGATCGACCTGCTTCGAGTCGTTCAGGGTCGCAAGGGGCCGGACCCGGGGGCCGCGAAGCGTCTGGTAGTCGAACAGGACGCCGGCGACGACCAGCGGCCCCGCGAGGCAGCCTCGACCCGCTTCGTCCGCGCCCGCGACGAAGCGCGACTCGAGCCGGCGATCGAAGCGGAGGAGTCGCTGACCGATCGGAGCCACGCCACCGAGGATATCGCCGGGCCCGGCCCGATTCGGCGCACCTCCGTCGCGGCTTCGCTCCGACTTCGTTGCGGGCGCCTACACCGGAAGCGTGCAGCCGGCGTCCTCGCGGTAGAGCGCGAAGCGGGCGTGCGTCGCGTCGAGGAGCGTGACACGCCACCAGTCGCAGCCGCCCTGTCTGCGGTGCGCAGCGCAGTAGAAGAGCTCCGTTCGCACGTTGCGCGCGATCGGGTTCTGGGCGGCGTCGGTGCACGACACCCGGCTGGAGTACCCGTCCCGGCCGTCGAGATGCTGCTCGAGAAGCGTACGGGCCGCCTGCTGCTGGATGTCCTCCCCACAGCCGGCGGCTGCGAGCGCGCCCGCCGCGAGAAGGACGAGACCGAGCGCTCTCCGGAGGGCCATCGACGGAGGATACGGGGGAGCGTCCGACGGAGGCGAAGGCACCGGAGCGGAGAAGCGCGGCGAAGCGACGACCGCCGCCACTGCCGTCACACGTGAGCACGCGGGCGAGCACGACCAAGCACGACCAACCACAGAAGCCACGCGAGCCCGCCGGCCCACGGCCGCCCGAGCCGCGACGACCACGGAGCCGCGAGCACGCGCGAGCACCGGCAAGCGCCAGACAACAACGGCCGCACGAGCACCGAGCCCCCCGGCACGAGCGCCCACGGCACCCAGCGCGCGACGCGAGACCCAAGCAGCCGCCCCCACGCGCGAAGCGCGAGCGAGCACGACCGAGCCCGACCAACCACAGAAGCCACGCGAGCCCGCCGGCCCACGGCCGCCCGAGCCGGGACGACTAGCTTTGCCGGAGCTCGCGGATGCGGGCCTTCTTGCCGACCCGGCCGCGGAGGTAGTAGAGCTTCGCGCGATTGACGTCGCCGATCATCGCGACCTCGAGCTTCTCGATCTTCGGCGAGTGGAGCGGGAACGTGCGCTCGACGCCGACGCCGAAGGAGTTCTTGCGGACGGTGAACGTCTCGCGGGCGCCCGAGCCTTGCCGCTTGATCACGGTGCCCTCGAAGACCTGGATCCGCTGCCGGTTGCCCTCGATCACCTTGAAGTGGACGCGCACCGTGTCACCCGCCTTGAACTGCGGGAGACCCTCACGCAGCTGGCGCTGCTCGATGCTCGCGATGATCGTGCTCATGGGAGAGGGGCCGGACGGCCCGCGCGATTGTAGCGGAAGGCCTCGTGCTCTCTCAGCGGAACGAGATGCGGTTCGGCGGCCAGTAGGTCATGAAGACCTTGCCGATCAGGTTCTCCCGCGGGACGGTGCCCCAGTCGCGCGAGTCGCAGGACTGCCCGCGGTTGTCCCCCATCATGAAGTAGTGGCCGTCCGGGATCTTCGTCGGCGGCAGCTCGCGCGTGACCTGCCGGCGGTCGCTGCCGATGTAGGGCTCGTCGAGCTGCTTCCCGTTGATGAACACGTAGCCGTCGCCCTTGATCAGGCGCATCTCGATCGTCTCGCCCGGGAGGCCGACGAGCCGCTTCACGAAGACCCCCCCGGCCCCACACGCGGAGACGGCCTTCTCCGGCACGTCGAAGACGACGATGTCGCGGCGCTTCGGCGACGTGAGGTGGTAGATGAAGCGGTTGGCGAGCACCCGGTCGGAGAACCCTGCCTCGCAGCCGCTCGCGGGCCTTGCGCAGTGGAGCGTCGGCTCCATCGAAGAGGAGGGGATCCGGTAGGGGTTGACGACGTACGCCTTGACGATCAGCACGATCGCGACGGCGCCGGCGATCGTGACGAGCCAGTCGACGGCGATGCGCAGGGGCCGCGGCCAGCCTGCCGTGAAGCGGTCGATCGGGTTGCGCGAGCGGTGCCTCGGAGCCGCGACCGCCGGCTGGTCGGCGACGCGGTCGGGCCCGGGCAGGCCGTTGCCGTCGAGCTCCGACCCGACGCCGTCTCCCGCCGTCCGAGGCTCGAACGGGGAGGGCTCGGCGACGCGCAGACCATCACGGCGGTTCCCGTCCCACTCGACGGGATCCTCGATCCGTCCCCAGGCAAGAGGCGGCCGCTCGGACGGCCCGGGCGGAAGCTGCGGCACGCCGTCGTCGCGGTCGATCCGGTGGGTGGGAAGGCCGAACACGGGTCCGCGGCGCGTGGCGCCACCGTCGCCATCGTCGGCTCCCTCTGTCCGCCTGTCGTCTCCGTCAGGCCCGCCCGGATGCCGGTCGTCGGTCACCTGGCGGCGGTCCTGACCTGGCTCATCTCGCGTCGCCAGCGGGCGATCCGCCCGTGGTCGCCGGAGAGGAGTACGCCGGGAACGCTCCAGCCGCGGAACTCCGCCGGCCGCGTGTAGTGCGGGTACTCGACGCCTCCGTCGAGCTCGGCGGAGAAGGACTCGACCTCGCCGGAGCCGGCGCTCAAGGCACCTGGCAGGCGGCGGGCGACTGCGTCGAGGACGACCATCGCGGGGAGCTCGCCGCCCGAGAGCACGTACGGGCCGATCGAGATCGCGTCGGTGCACAGGTGCTCCACGATGCGCTCGTCGAAGCCCTCGAAGCGCGAGGAGAGGAGGGCGAGCGAGGGCTCCGACGCGAGCTCCTCGACGAGGTGCTGGTCGAGCGACCGGCCTTGCGGCGTCAGCGCGACGATCCGAGCGGGCCGGTCGCCGTCGGCGTACGCGGCGTCGAGGGCGGCGGCGACGACGTCGACGCGCAGCACCATCCCGGCGCCACCGCCGTACGGGTCGTCGTCGACCTGCCCCGACCGCAGCGGTGTCGTCTCGCGATAGCCGAAGAGCCGGAGCTCGAGCTCGGTGCCGAGCACGCTCGCGAGGGGCTTCTGCTCCGTCAGCCAGGAGAAGGCGCTCGGGAGCGGCGTGAAGACGTCGATGCGCACGAAGGTTGAGGGTAGCCGTCAGTCGATGAACGTCGAGTTGATGACCACCCGGCCGCCGGCCACGTCGATCTCGAGCACGGCGTCCTCGATCATCGGCACGAGCGGGCCGTTCGAGAGCTCGAGGTTGTCGTTCGCGACGCCCGGCAGCACGTCCTCGACCGTGCCGACCTCCTCCCCGGCCTCGGTCACGGCGCGGAGGCCGACGAGCTCGAAGACGTAGAAGCAGCCGGGATCGGGAGGGGGAAGCGCCGCGCGCGGGATCGTCAGCTCCTGGCCGCGCTCGACGGGTCGATCGAGCTTGATCGCCCGCCGACCGCCCCCCACGCGGCGAGAGAGGACGACCTTCGCGGGGACGCCGTCGACGTCGATCGTCTCCCCGACGCGGTAGCGGCGCTCGTCGTCGCTGCCACGCTCGACGACGAACGCGCCGTCGAGCCCGTGCGGCCTGCCCACGCGGCCGACCGAGACGCGGTCCGTCACTCGACG
>VGCB01000093.1 GCA_016870235.1 Actinomycetota bacterium
GACGCCGGCGAGCACCCCGACCCACGGCCCCGCGACCAGGAGCCCGGCGAGCGCGGGCCCGCAGCCCTTGGCGACGTCGAGCAGGGCGACCGGCAGCCCGAGCGTGCGCCCGTAGATCCGCCAGACGTTGGTCGCGCCGATGTTGCCGCTGCCGACCGCGCGGATGTCCTCACCGCGGAGAAGGCGGACGAGGACGACGCCGAACGGAATCGAGCCGACGAGGTACCCCCCGATCACGATCAGGACGTCGACGAGCACCGGCCGAGTGTAGTGGAGCCGCGCGAAGCCGAGGCGAGCTGATCAGGCCGGGATGTCGTAGGCCGTGACCCACCCGTTGACGACGTCCCAGTCGAGGTTCCGGAAGAACGCGTCGATGTAGGACGAGCGGTCGGTCTGGTAGTCGAGGAAGTATGCGTGCTCGTAGACGTCGAGCGCGACGAGCGGCGAGTTGTTCCAGATCGGATACGTGTTCTGTGCGTCGCCGATGATGTTGACGAGCCGCATCGCATCCCAGTCGAACGACGTCCACGCCCACCCACGTCCGGCCATGCCCGTCGCCTTGAGGTCGTCCCGCCACGCGGAGACCGAGCCGAAGTCCCGCTGGATCAGGGCTCCGATCCGTCCGGTCGGGTCGCCGCCCGAGCCGCCCAGGTGCTCGAAGTACACCTCGTGGTTCTTGATCCCCCCGACCGCGAACGTGAGATCGACCTTGAGCGCGCGGATCTCGGAGAAGACCTGGTTCGCCGCCTTCAGGTCGACGCCCTCGAGCTTGCCGAGGATCTCGTTCCGCTTCGCGACATAGCCCTGGTAGAGCTTGTAGTGCGCCTCGACGGACGCCCGCGAGATGCCGTCCAGTTCGAGCAGCGACGGCTTCAACGGACGGGCGGAGATCTCCTCGAACGACGCCATTGGCTTCCTCCTGGCAGGGCCGGTTTCGGGCGGGATGAGGTGAGAGCATATGCTTTCGACAACCCCGACGACGCCACAAGGAGACCCCCGATGGCCTACGCCGTGCCCGACCTCGCGTACCCGTTCGACGCGCTCGAGCCGCACATCGACGCGCGCACGATGGAGATCCACCACGACAAGCACCACGCCGCGTACGTGACGAACCTCAACGCCGCGCTCGAGGGGACCGGCCTCGGCGATCAGCCGATCGAGCAGCTGATCGCGAACCTCGACCAGGTGCCCGAGGACAAGCGAACGGCGGTGAGGAACAACGGCGGCGGCCACGCGAACCACACCCTGTTCTGGGAGATCATGGGCCCGGGCGGCGGCGCCCCCTCCGGCGACCTCGCGGCCGCGATCGACGGCGCCTTCGGCGGCCTCGACGCGCTCAAGACCGCGGTCAACGACGCCGGCGTCAAGCGGTTCGGCTCCGGCTGGTCGTGGCTCGTCGTCGACGGCGGCTCGCTCGCGGTGATGTCGACGCCCAACCAGGACTCGCCGCTGATGGAGGGCAAGACCCCGATCCTCGGAATCGACGTCTGGGAGCACGCCTACTACCTGAACTACCAGAATCGCCGTCCCGACTACCTCGCCGCCTGGTGGAACGTCGTCGCCTGGGATGCCGTCGCCGCCAAGTACGCGGCCGCACGCGGCTGAGCAGCGGCCGGGGCGCGCGGCTCGACGCCGCGCGCCCCGGCAATCCGACCGGATGACCGAAGCGAAGATGCTGATGTGGCAGCACTCCTCGACACACCGACGATCGCGCCGGTCGTCACCGGGCTCGACTCGATGAGCGTCGAGGCCCTGCCCGTCGCCGTCTCCGACGGCGAGCTGATCGAGCGCGTCGCGGCGCGCGATCACGCTGCGTTCGAGGAGCTCCACCGCCGGTACGTCCGCGCCGTCCTCGGGCTCGCGCTCCGCCGCATCGGCGACCGCGGCCGCGCCGAGGACGCGACGCAGGAGACGTTCACCGCGATCTGGCGCTCCGCCTCTCGCTACGACCCCGAGCGAGGGCCGGGAGCGCCGTGGCTCTACACCGTCGCCCGCAACACGATCGTCAACGGGCTGCGCCGGTCGCCCGAGCCCGCCGTCGACGCGCCCGAGGAGGTCGCGGACGCACCCGGGCCGTCGGAGCGCGCCGAGGCGTCGTGGGGGGCCTGGCGGCTGCACCCCGCGCTCGAGACCATTCCCGCGCCGGAGCGTCGGGTCGTCGAGCTCGCGTACTGGAGCGGCCTCTCGCACAGCGAGATCGCAGCGTTCCTCGACATCCCCCTCGGAACCGTCAAGACCCGCGTTCGGGCGGCCCTGCGGCGCCTCGCGGAGACCCTGGAGAGCGAGCTTCGATGACCGATCGGCGTCCGGACTTCGACGAGCTCGTCGGCGGCGACGACCTCGACCCGGTCGAGAGCGCGCGGCTGCGGGCCCTGCACGATCTCCTCGTCAGCGCGGGCCCCCCGCCCGACGTCTCGCCCGACCTCCGCGCCGCCGTCGACCAGGTGCCGAAGGTCCGCCGGCTGCCTCTGCGCGACCACCGCTACCGGAACACGCTGATCGCCGCTGCCGCGGTCGCCGCGGTCGCCCTCTTCGGCGGCGGCTATCTCGTCGGCAACGTGAGCCGGGCCGACGCGGCCTACACGGTGCCGATGGCCGGCTCGCACGGCGAGCGCGCGGAGCTCGTCGTCTACGAGAGGGACGGGGCGGGGAACTGGCCGATGCGCCTCCGCCTCGAGGCGGTGACCCTGCGCGAGGGGCAGGTCTACGAGCTGTGGCTGACCAAGGACGGCGTGCCGAAGGTCCAGTGCGGGTCGTTTCTGGCGAAGCCTGGCAAGACGACCGTGCCGCTCAACGCCCCGTACCGTCTCCGGCAGTTCGACGGCTGGATCGTCGTCGAGAAGGGGAAGAGCGACGCGCTCCTCTGGACCGTGAAGGCGTAGGGCGCTGTTCTTGTTTGCCGTTGCTCCGCGGATCCGGTGGTGGTGGCTCGAACGGGTACCGGATCCGCGGAGCAACGGATCCTGAAGCCGGGAACCTGCGGTTCCCTGGGACCCCTCCCTTGCGATCGGGGCTGGCACCGTGCCCCTCGGCCTCCGCGTCTGGCTTCAGCCAGACGCGTCTGCAGGGACAAGCAGTCTGCACGGGATCGGGCTTCGGTGCTCTGATCTCCGTGGTGATCTACGGCGTCCGTGGTTTCGCGTCTGGCTGAAGCCAGACGCGGAAATGGGGCTGGTGTTGGACTCGAGTGCAGGAGGGGTTCCCAAGGGGAACCTCGTTCCCCTGGCTTCAGGGAACGAATCGTTCGATTCGAGCCCTAGCTGTATCCGAGCAGGCCGTGTTCTCGCGCGTCTGGTACGTCGGTCCCTCACCCACCGGACGCGCGAGAACACGGCAGGGTCCTTGACAAGAAAAGGTGGCATCATCCGCGCGCATGACGGAGAACGCGGCGGCCGCACCTCTGATCAGCGCCCGGGGCGTCTGGAAGGTGTTCGGCCCACGCCCGGAGCGGATCGTGGGGTCGCCCGAGGCGGAGCTCTCGCGGGCGGAGCTGCGGGAGAAGACCGGCTGCGTGACCGCCGTTCGCGACGTCTCGTTCGACGTGATGCCGGGCGAGGTGTTCGTGGTCATGGGCCTCTCGGGATCGGGGAAGTCGACGCTCGTCCGGACGCTGATCCGGCTGATCGAGCCGACGGCGGGGGCGATCGAGGTCGCGGGGGTCGACGTCTGCGCGGCGGACCGGGGGGCACTGAGGGAGCTGCGACGGAGCAGCGTCTCGATGGTGTTCCAGCACTTCGGGCTGCTCGCGCACCGCCGGGTCATCGACAACGTCGCGTTCGGCCTCGAGGTGCGCGGCATGAGCAAGGACGAGCGGCTCGTGCGGGCGCGGGCGGCGCTCGATCTCGTCGGCCTGGCCGACGTCGCGAACGCGTTCCCCGACCAGCTCTCCGGCGGCATGCAGCAGCGCGTGGGCGTCGCGCGCGCGTTCGTCGTCGAGCCCAAGGTGATGCTGTTCGACGAGCCGTTCAGCGCGCTCGACCCGCTGATCCGCCGCGACATGCAGGCCGAGGTGACGCGCCTGCAGCGCGAGACCGGGATGACGATGGTGTTCATCACCCACGATCTGCCGGAGGCGCTGCGGCTCGGCGATCGGATCGCGATCATGCGCGACGGCGCGATCGTCCAGCTGGGGACGCCGGAGGAGCTCGTCGCCGCGCCCGCCGACGCCTACGTCGAGAACTTCGTGCGCGACGTCCCGCGCTCGCACGTCCTGACGCTGCGCTCGGTCATGCGACCAGCGCACCCGCACGAGCTGAACGAGGGCGTCCGGCTCGACGTGCGGACGACGGTGCGCGCCGCGGTGCCGTGGCTCGCGCGGAGCGAGCATCCCGTCCTCGCGCTCGAGGGGGAGCGGGTGGTCGGCGTCGTCGATCGCGAGGCGGTGCTCCGCTCGATCGCCGGCGAGGAGGCCTGAGGCCGTGTCGGCGGTCGTCGAGGTACCGGTCGCCGCACCGGTTGCCTCGCGGGTGCCCTGGTGGAAGGGGCGCCTCGTCCGCGTGGCCGTGATCGCCGCCGTTCTCGTCGTGGTCAAGGCGGTCTGGGCCGGCGACTTCCCGTGGCCGGGCTGGATCGCGTGGGAGGCGCTCTCGCCGCATCTCGACCGCTTCCAGACATGGCTGATCGACGAACGGACGGCCGGCGACGCCGGCTTCGTCTTCGACGTCTTCAACGGCTTCCGGAGCTTCCTGGACTGGCTCGTCGAGCACCTGAACAGCTTGCTGCGGTGGATCACCTGGCCGGGGCTGCTCGCCGCCGGGACGCTGATCGTCTGGCGCTTCGGCGGGGTCAAGGCTGCTGGCGTCGTCCTCGCCATGTTCGGCTCCTTCGCTGCGCTCGGCTTCTGGTCGGAGAGCGTGGAGACGCTCGCGTTGATGCTCGCCGCGGTTGCGCTCTCGCTCGTCGTCGGAATCCCGCTCGGGGTGGCGGCCGGGCGCTCGCGGCGGGTGGACGCCGCCCTCCGGCCGTTGCTCGACGCGGCGCAGATCGTGCCGGCGTTCGCGTATCTCATGCCGGTGACGCTTCTCTTCTCGATCGGCTACGCGGCCGGCGTGGTCGTGACGATGGTGTACGCGATCCCGCCCACGATCAGGATCACCGCGCTCGGGATCCGCAGGGTGCCGGTGAACACCGTCGAGGCGGCGGAGTCGCTCGGGGCCACGCGGCGCCAGGTGCTCGGCAAGGTGCAGCTCCCGCTCGCCCGCGGGATGGTGATGCTCGGCGTCAACCAGACGATCCTCTTCGCGCTCTCGATGGTCGTGATCGCCGGGATGATCGGTGGCGGCGGCATCGGCGCCGTCGTGTACGTCGGCATCACCCGCGACCCGGCGCTCGCGTTGCTCGCGGGGGTCGCGATCGTGGCGATGGCGATGGCGCTCGACCGGGTCACCCAGGCGATCGCCGAGCGCGCCGACCCGGCGAAGCGGCGCGACGCCGACGAGACGCGGGCGCGCCGACGCCTGCGGAACGCAGCCGTGGCCCTCGCCGTCGGTGCGACGGTCGTCGTCGCGAAGATCCTCGGTGCCAGCGGCGCCTACCCGCTCGAGGCAGGTGCCCGCGAGACGTCCGTCTCGCTCCAGGACTGGTTGCTGGGACGGCTGAACGGCGCTCTCTCCTACATCCAGGATCCGACGACGTTCCTCTTCCACGTCCTCAACCCGACCGCGACGTTCGTGTTGCAGAAGCTCGTGCTGCCGCTGCAGAGCCTGCTCGTGGAGGCGCCGTGGTTCGCCACGCTCGCGGCGCTGACGCTGATCGCCTTCGTCGTCTCCGGGCTCCGACCGGCGATCGCGACCTTCGTCGCGATGAGCGTGATCGGCGTCGCCGGGGTGTGGGCGAAGGCGATGGACACCTTCTCCCAGGTTCTCGTGGCGACGCTCTTCGCGGTCGTGATCGGCGTCGTGCTCGGCGTCGCTGCGTCCGAGAGCCGCGCGGTCGCGCTCGTCCTGAGGCCGGTCAACGATGTCCTGCAGACGCTGCCGCAGCTCATCTACCTCGTCCCGTTCGTCTTCCTGCTGAACGTCTCGCTCGTGCCCGGAATCGTGGCCGGCGTCCTCTATGCCTTCCCCGCCGTCGTGCGGCTGGTCGAGCGCGGTCTCCGCGACGTCGCGCCGCAGGCGGTCCAGGCGGCCGCGTCCTTCGGGGCCACCCGGCGCCAGGTGCTGTTCAAGGTGAGGATCCCGCAGGCGGGCGACGCGATCATGCTCGGCGTCAACCAGGGAATCATCATGGTGCTCGCCGTCGTCGTGATCGGCGGCCTCGTCGGCTCCTCCGGTCTCGGCTACGACGTCGCGCAGGGTCTCGTGCGCGGCAACTTCGGGGAGGGGGTGATCGCCTCGCTCGGGATCCTCTCGCTCGGGATCGCGCTCGACCGGGTCACCCAGGGCTCGAGGCGCGGGGTTGGCAAGCGCCAGGACGACTGATATACAAGCGATATACGTCCAAGGAGGGAGTCCATGATCTCACGTAGGAAGCTGGGCCTGCTGGCGATCGCGGTCGCCTCTGCGGCGGCTCTCGCCGTCGCTGCCGGTGCCCTGGGCGGAGCGAGCGCCGCCTCGTGCGGCGACGTCGTCCTCAACGAGAACTCGTGGGTCGGCTCGAGCGCGAACGTGTACGTGCTCAAGGTCGTGCTCGAGGAGAAGCTCGACTGCAACGTGAAGGTGGCGAACATCACCGAGAACCAGCCGAGCTTCCAGGCGATGGCCGACGGGAAGATCGACGTCGTCCTCGAGGACTGGGACAACACGCTGACGCCCTCGAACCAGCGGTACGTGAAGAACGGCTCGGTCGTCAACGTGGGCGGGAACGGGATCACGGGCGTGATCGGCTGGTACATCCCGCGCTACCTGCTCAAGCAGTACCCCCAGTTCAAGACGTGGAAGGGACTCAAGGGCAAGGAGAGCGTGTTCAAGTCGCCCGAGTCGGGGTCACAGGGCATGTTCCTCGGCGGCGACCCGTCGTACGTGCAGAAGGACCGCAAGCTGATCGAGGGCCTCGGGCTCGACCTCAAGCACGTCGTCGCCGGCGCCGAGCCTGCGCAGGTCGCCCGCTGGAGCACGCTGTACAAGCAGAAGAAGCCCGTGCTCTTCTACTGGTACGACCCGCAGTACCTGAACGCGCAGTACGACCTCGTCCGGGTGACGCTGCCGAAGCGCTTCAACGGCTGCAACGACGACGAGAAGACGAACGCGGCGGCGAAGACCTACGCGTGCGAGTACCCGTCGTACGGTCTCGACAAGCTCGTCTCCGGTGAGTTCTCGAAGAGCGGCTCGCCCGCGCTCGCCGTCGTCAAGAGGTTCTCCTGGTCGGCGGCCGATCAGAACACGGTCGCGAACATGATCGCCGGCAAGAAGATGAAGCCGCAGGACGCGGCCGAGGCGTGGGTCAAGGCCAACGCCGCCAAGGTCGCCGCCTGGACGAAGTAGGTCGTCTCGAGCGAGGCGGCGGGGGCCGATCGCCCTCGTCGCCTCGTCTCGGCTCTCAGCCCTTCGGCGGCGCCCCTTGCCAGCCGTGCCAGTTGTCGATCTCGATCCAGGCGCTCGTCCGCGGGCGCAGGCGGTCGTGGTAGGGCCGGCCGGCGTACGCGCGCGACAGGCGGTCGATGTCGGCGAGACCGACGTCGGGCTCGAGCGTGGCGACGGTGCCGCGGAAGCTGACGTGCGTGTAGAAGTCGTCCTCGGCGATCACCGTCAACGCGACGCGCGCGCCCGGCTGCATCCAGGCGAGGCGCTTGCGCGAGTCGTCCATGTTGACGAGGATCCGCCCCTTCTCCCACAGGTACCACGTCGCGACGCTGTGCGGGCTCCCGTCGGGCTTGACGGTCGCGATCACGGCGGGGTTCGCGCGGGCGACCATCGCGTCGAGATCGGGCGGGAGGGGGCGCGCTGCCACGGCGGGGCGGATCCTAACCGGCCTCGGGATGCAGGCCGGGCAGGCACGGGATAGCATCGCGCGGACATGCACGTGGTCGGCGTCGACATCGGGGGCACGTTCACGGATCTCATGCTGTACGACGCCGAGTCGGGCACGGTCGCGGTGCACAAGCTCCGGTCGACTCCCGACGACCCCGGACGCGCGCTCGTGCAGGGGATCGGGGAGCTCTGCGCCGAGGCCGGGGTGGCGCCGGGCGACGTCTCCTCCGTCTTCCACGGGACGACGATCGCCACGAACGCCGCCCTCCAGCACCGGGGCGCCGTCGCCGGGATGATCACGAACAAGGGCTTCCGCGACGTCGTGCACATCGGGCGGCACCAG
>VGCB01000094.1 GCA_016870235.1 Actinomycetota bacterium
CGGCGCTCCAGCTGCCGCTGCCGGCGGAGCTCCGTCGAGGCCTCGGTCTCCTCGTACAGCGTCGCCGCGACGGCGGCCGAGCCGCGCTTGTCCCCGAGGCCGCGCACGATCACCGTCCACGGCATCTCGCCGACCCGGAGATCGATCGTGTCGCCCACGCCCACGTCCTTCGAGGGCTTGGCGCGCGCACCGTTGATCTCGACCCGTCCGGCGGCGACCGCCTCCGACGCGGCGCTTCGCGTCTTGAAGAAGCGCGCCGCCCAGAGCCACTTGTCGATCCGCACGCGCTCCACGGAGTGATTCTGGCAGCGCCGTCCGCTCGACGCCGCGGGCAGAATCCCCCGGCGTGTTGCGCAAGCGCCCCGAACCGCCGATCCCGAACGCGTACTGGGTGACCCAGCGGCTCGCGGCCGGAGAGCACCCGGGCGCGCGCGACCCCGACGAGGCGCGCGCCCGGCTCGAGCGCTTCGAGGCCGCGCGCATCCGCGTGTTCGTCGACCTCACGCACACCTCCGACGGGCTCGAGCCGTACGACGGCCACCTCGCCCCGGGACGTCGCCGGCTGCGGCATCCGATCGTCGACATGTCCGTGCCCACCGAGGCGGAGATGGTCGCGACCCTCGACGCGATCGACGCTGCGCTCGCGGACCGAAAGCGCGTGTACGTCCACTGCTGGGGTGGGATCGGCCGCACGGGGACGGTCGTCGGCTGCTGGCTCGTCCGGCACGGCTCCTCCCCCGAGCGGGCGATCGCGACCATCCGCAAGCGGAGGAGGTCGATCCCGGCGTTCGGGCCGCACCCCGACTCGCCCCAGACCGCGCGCCAGCACGAGCTCGTTCGGGCCTGGCGCCGCGGCCGCTGACGCCGTGGGACCACGCCGAAGGCCGGGCGACGACGGTCGCCCGGCCCGGGACGGCGGACGTGCGGGCTCAGCTCAGCCTGGATCCACCGATGGGCGTGATCGCGGGTCGCCTGCCAGGGTCGTCAGGACGTGCGCGGGACAGGTCGGGAAGGCTTCTGCCTTGTCGATCCTGTCCCGCGCGCGGAGCGCACCGCCTGGGTGCAACCCCTCCATGCCTTTCGGAGGGGTTGCACCCAGGCGGGAAGCGGCCTGGCGGGCCTGGCAGGATGCACCGCCCGCGCCAATCGGTGGATCAAGGCTCAGGCCTGCTCGCTCTGCTTCTGCTCCTCCGAGCGGGGCTCGCGCTCGGCCACGCGCTTGGCGGGCGCGGCGAGGACGGTGCCGAGGTCGGCACCGCGGTCGGCGCGGACGCGGACGACGACGCGGTCGCCGGGAGCGAGCGACGTGATGTCCACGACCGTCGGGATCCGGTTCTGCCAGCGCAGGAAGACGGTCTCGGCGTCCGTCGTGAAGGTCTGCGTCGCCGACTGGCCGACGAGGAGGCGGAGCGCCCGCGGGTTGCCGCCGGAGACCTGGACGCTGAGCGCGCTCCCGCCGGCCTGCACGACCGTGCCGCGGAAGAGGTAGAGCGGCTTGTCCGGCGCCTGCCAGGTCGGGCCGTGGTCTCCCACGATCCGCGCGGGCGACTGGACGACCTGGGCGAGGGGAGTGGAGCGCGGGGTGCGCACGTTGATCGCGAGCCAGTCGCCGGCCGCGAGATCCGTGATCCGGACGACCGTCGGGATGCCGTTCGACCACCGCAGGAACGTCGTGTCGGCCGCGGTCTGGAACGTCTGCACCTGGCTCTGGCCCAGCATCGCCCGGAGCGCGTGGTGGTTGCCGCGCTGCACCGAGATGGTGAGCGCCGTTCCGTTCGCCGGGCTCTGGAGCTGGCCGACGAACCGGTAGAGGACCTTGTCGTCGGGGCCGGCGAGGGCCGCGCCGGCGGCGACGAGGGAGACGAGAGCTGCTGCGAGCCCGAGTGCGATCCTTCTGCGAAGCACGACGTACCTCCTGCCTGTTCGGATGGGGACAGGCCTGACCGTAGGAGGGCGCTGTGCGCGCGCCTTCAGCGCTGCGTAAGCCGCACGTAAAGCGGCGCGGCGCTCGTAGCAGACGCCGCCGGTCACCAGGTAGACAGGGCGGCCTGGACGTTCTGCGCCCGCGATCTGGACGAACGGGCGGTTCCCCTTTCGGTCGTGCCGGCGTACCATCGCCCGTATGACATGCGGCACGTCGCGGTCGGCGGGCGAATGAGCGGCGAGCACGCTCTTCGGCCCGTCGACGATGCGTCCGGCTCGGGCCGAACGGCACACGGCCCGAGCCCGGAGCAGCGCCGCGTCGTCGAATGTCTGCAATGCGGCGCCCGCAGGCACGTCGGTCGCCGGGAAGGCGAGTGCGGGACCTGCGGCTACCTGGGCTGGAAGCCCGCCTCGCGGCTCCTGACGCTCGTTCTCGCCTGACGGGACCGGACGCGGAGGTCCCCACGCCCGTGCTCCGCGGACGCACGGATGCCATGCTCGTGCCGGCGATCGACACTGGTCCCATGACGAGTCACGGGCTCGAGGCGCCGATCGCGCACCGCCGGCCCGGCGGCGTGCCGCCCGCGGCCGTCCGGGCTCTCGCGCGCGAGTCGGTCGTCGTCGCGGCAGCGATGATCGCGTACTTCGCGGTGCGGAACCTGACCGAGGGAAGCACCGTGGACGCTGCACGCAACGCCGGCCGCCTCGCCGACCTCGAGCGCTGGCTCGGGATCGCGTGGGAGCATGCGCTCCAGTCGG
The DNA here is from genome assembly GCA_016870235.1 of Actinomycetota bacterium. The sequence goes on from VGCB01000094.1 coordinate 2,683, forward strand.
TCGTCGTCGGCTCCGACCTCCTGACGACACTCGCGAACTGGGTCTACATCTGGGGGCACTGGCCGGTGATCCTCGTGTCGGCCGTCGTCCTCTTTCTCGTGCGCAGGACGGAGTACTACGCCCTCAGGAACGCGATCGTCCTCTCCGGCCTGATCGGCTTCGCCTTCTTCGCGCTCTTCCCGGTCGCGCCGCCGCGTCTCGTCGATCCGGCGCTGATCGACACGGTGACGGAGCACTCGGAGGCCTACCGCACCCTCCAGCCGCCCGGGCTCACGAACCAGTACGCCGCCTTCCCGAGCCTGCACGTCGGCTGGAACCTGCTCGTCGGGCTCGCGCTCTTCCGTGCGTTCACGCATACCGCCGTGCGGGTGTTCGCCCTCGCGACGCCGGTGCTGATGGCGTTCGCCGTCGTCACGACCGCGAACCATTGGCTCGTCGACGTGCCGGCCGGGATCGCCGTCGTGCTCGTCGCCAGGCGATTGACCGAGACGGGACGCGGCGCGCAGGCCGCTACCCTCGTCTCGGATGGGTGGCGTCGAGGCTGAGATGCGCATCAGCCTCGAGGAGGGGGGAGTCGACGCTGCCGGCGCTGCGCGGGCACCGGTGGTGCAGGAGCCCTTCGTCGTCGCGCATCGGGCCGGGAACGGGCTGCCGCCCGTCGTGCGGGCGGGCGTGGTCGTCGAGGCGGACGTCCGGCTCCATCACGATCGCGCCGAAATCCGGCACTTGAAGACCGGGTGGCCGCTGCCGATCCTCTGGGACAGTGATCGTGTCGTACCCGCCTGGGGCCCGAGGCTCGACCTCGGCACGCTCCTCCGCCGCTCGAGCCCGGAGGTCGAGCTGATGCTCGATCTCAAGGGGCCCCTGGCGCCGCCTCGCCGCGCTCGTCCGGCGCGAGGTCGCGCCGTACCTCGGCACACGAGCTCTCACCGTCTGCGCGCGCTGGTGGTGGCTCCTCGACGCCTTCGCCGATCTGCCCGTACGGACGGTGCACTCGGTCGGCAGCGCGGGCCAGCTCCGGCTGCTCGAGCGCTACGCCGGGGGGAGGAAGCTGGAGGCGATCGCGGTCCCCGAGCGGATCGTCGATGCGCCCACGATGGCGAGGCTCGCCGCCCTGGCCGGCGACGTGCTCGCATGGCCGGTCGACGACCCCGACCGGGCGCGCGCGCTGCTCGCGCTCGGCGTCCGCGGGCTGATCAGCGACCGCCCCGATCGGATCCTGCCGTGTCTCGCGACCTCCGGGGCGCCGGCGTGAGGCCGTTCCACGCGGCAGGAGAGGCCTTCGGAGCGGCGGTCGACCGGATCGCGACGCTCGACGCGCGGTTCCTCCTGCCGGCCCTCGCCCTCCAGCTCGGGACGCTCGTGCTCAAGTCGGTCGCGTGGCGGAACGTGCTCGCGGCGGCGCATCCCTCGACGCACGTGCCCCTGTTTCGCATCGGGTGCGCCTACGTGGCCGGAGCGGCCCTGAACGCGTTCACGCCGGCGCGCGGCGGCGACGCCGTCAAGGTGGTGCTCGCCCGCGCGCAGATCGAGCGGTCGACGCTCGCATCGGTGACCGGCTCGCTGGCCGCCGTCTCCGCGCTCGACGGAGCGATCGGGCTCGCGCTCGTCGTCGGCCTGTGGGCCGGAGGCGTCGTCCCGGCCGTGCCGGCGCCGTCGCTGCCGCACGGGACGGTCGTGCTCGTCCTCGCTGCCGCAGTCGCGGTCTCCCTGGTCGTCTTCGGGCTGCGCTTCCGCGCCGTCGCGCTGCGGCTGGTTCGAGGCCTCGCGCAGGGGTTCGCCGTGTTCCGGTCGCCGGGTCGGTACGCCGCGACCGTCCTGCCGTTCCAGCTGGCAGGCTGGGCGTGTCGCATCGGCGTCGTCCTGCTCGTGCTCGCGGCGTTCCGCATCCCGGCCGGGCTCGACACCGCTGCGCTGATCGTGACGCTCAGCGGCGTCTCGACCGCGGTCCCGATCCCCGGTGGCGGCGGCGCGCAGCAGGTGCTCGCAGCGTTTGCGCTGCAGGGCGTGACGACGGTCGCAGGGGCGGTCTCGTTCTCCCTCGGCCTCCAGATGGGGGTGACCGCGGTCAACACGACGATCGGGATCGTCGGCGCTATGCTCCTCTTCGGCACGCTGCGTCCGGACGTCGCCATTCAGGCAGCAGGCGGGCCGCACGCCGCTCGAAAGGCGGGTGAAGCCGCGGTTGCCGGGGACGGTGGAGCGTGGGCCCGTCGGCTCGCCGCCGTTCTTGTAACCAGGCTACGGTTCGGTACCGACTCCGGGGCAGAGCTCGACCATACTGCTCGGGGACAACGTCTGCGGGGGTTCATTGAGGAAGCGCGTCTGTGTCATAAGCCATAGGAACTACCCGGGTGACCCACGGCTTTCGAATCAGGTCCTGGCCCTCCAGAACGACGGCTGGGAGATCGACTTCGTCGGGATTCGGCCGCCAGGGAAGCCGTCATTCAGCATCGAGGAGGGGGTGCGCTGCCACCGGCTGCCGTCGATGCAGAAGACGCGCGGCAGCAAGGTCCGCTACGTCCTCGAGTACGCCTCGTTCATCGTCACGGCCATGGTCTTCATGGTCTACCTCCACGTGCGCCGGCGGTACAGCCTCGTCTTCGTCACGAACCTCCCCGACCCGCTCGTCTTCGCAGCTGCGTTCCCGAAGCTGATGGGCGCCCGCGTGCTGTTCGACCTGCGGGAGGTGACGCCCGAGATGCTCGAGGACCGCTTCCGCTACGGGCGCGGCAGCCCGCTGATGCGGTTCGCGGTCTGGCTCGAGCAGGGGTCGCTCCGGTTCGTCGACCAGGCGCTCTCGACCAACAACCACATGCGACAGGTGGTGCTCGACCGCGGCACGCCGCCGGAGAAGGTCGGGATCATGCTCAACCTCGGCGCCGTCCCGATCTGGCAGGCCGGGCCGCAGCTTCCCGACCCGACGGACGACCGACCGCCGTTCCGGCTCGTCATGCACGGGTCGATCCTGCGCCGGTACGGGCTCGAGCACCTCTTCGACGCGATCAAGGTCGTCGCCGAGACCGTGCCCGAGCTCGAGCTCGAGCTCGAGATCATCGGCTCGGGCGAGATCGTGCCGGAGCTGGAGCAGCGCGTGCGCGACCTCGGGCTCGAGCACGTGATCACGTTCCCGGGCTTCATGTCGTTCACCGAGCTGATCCCGCGTGGCGGGCACGCCCTTGCCCATGATCCGGCCGGTGACGGAGGCGAACTGGTAGTAGACGTACGTGATCCCTCGGCGTCGATCCGCTTCCGGACGTCCTTGATCCGGGCATTCACGGCCCCTGGCTGTCGACAAAGCGCTCGAGATCGGTTGCCACCGTGCCTCCCTTGGGACGCCGCCGTACTGTTTTCGGTCGTCTGGCGCCGTCACACCCATTGCGCTCCTGGCAACGGGTGTGGGATGCCGCACGAGACGTAGATGGTCTCTTACGTCCGACCGCCGCGCTTCTCAGGAACGCCGGGCCGGTTGCGGCACCGGGGTCAGTACGGAAGGATAGGCGCGTGATCCCGCTGCTCCTTCTCGGGCACGTCCCGATCGTGCTGCTCCTGACGCTCGCGATCGCCCTCTACCTGACGGTGGTCGAGCTCCGGGAGCTCAAGCCGCACTACCTCTGGTGGGCCTGGTGGCTGCTGCTCGTCTTCATGACGCACTTCGTCGGGTACCTCGTGCTGCGCGGCTACGCGTTCTGGCGCCGTCGGCAGGCGACCGCCTGATGGCCGAGGCGCCGACGGCGGAACGGAGCTTCCGGGACCGGCCGCTCGGAAGGCTCGCGATGCTCGTCGCCGTCCTCGTGCTCGCGGTGCTCGCCGCGCGCGGGTGCGCGAACAGCTCCCCCGACGTGACGCAGGAGCGCGCGGTCGAGATCGCCCGGAAGGTGATCGCGTTCGAGCCCGAGAGCATGCAGATCCGGTTCCTCCAGCAGGGCGTCCCGAAGCCGCGCGGGATCTGGGCGGTCTCGTTCTACAACGGCTCCGCCGCCCGCCCGAGCCGGTACCAGCTCGTCCGGGTCGACGCGAAGAGCGGCCGCATCGTCGACGACGGCCGCTGAGGGCCCCGGCGCGGGGCCAGGGCGTATGTAGAGAGTCTCCATAGTCCGGTCGCGAATCATATCTGATAATCCATAGCTAGAACGTCGCAACTTTTCGTACATTCGCGGCCACCGTTCCGCTGAGGGAGGCGTTCATGCTGTCGACGTTCGTGGAGGTCCTGGCCGCGTCCATCGAGGAGGACCTGAAGTCGCTGACCGACAAGGTCATGCTCGATTCGAACGTCCTCCTGGAGCAGTTCTACTTCTACACCGTCGTCGTCATGTGGCTGATCCACGTCGGCTTCATGGCCTACGAGGCGGGGGCCGCTCGACGGAAGAACCTGATGTCGACGGCGATGAAGAACATCCTCACGATCGCCGTCGTCACGCCGACGTTTTACTACTTCGGCTGGTACATCTACGGCTGCTTCCAGCCGGGCTTCCCGACGATCGGCCCCGACTCGCTGGATGGGCACGCCGGGCCGAAGGAGTTCCCGGGCTTCTGCGGGCAGACCGCGCCCTGGGCCGCCGAGATGGGCCCGAACCTGCAGAACCACCTGAATCTCGTCTTCTTCCTCGCCTTCCTCCTGTTCTCGTGGACGACCGGCTCGATCATGTCCGGTGCGCTGATCGAGCGCGTCCGGCTCTCCGCCTACCTCATCCTCACCGCCGTTCTCGGCTCGGTGGTGTGGATCATGGACGCGGCGTGGGGCTGGAGCTCGGGTGGGTGGCTCGTGACCCGCTTCGGCTTCCACGACGCGATCGCCTCGCTCGTCGTCCACGGCGTCGCGGGGGCGTTCACGCTCGGGGTGCTGCTCAACCTCGGGCCACGCATAGGCAAGTACGACCGGCAGGGCAGAGCCCGAAGCTTCCGCGGGCACAACACCCATCTCACGCTGATGGGGTTGATGCTGATCTTCACGGGCTTCTACGGCTTCTACGCGGCCTGTCTCTTCATCACCTCGACGACGTTCCCGGGCTGGCTCAACATCTACGGCTCGCCGACGACGCTCGGGGCCATTGCAATGGTGATCACGATCGGCTTCGCGGGAGGGTTCACCGGGGGGTGGTTCGCCTCGAAGGGCGACCCGTTCTGGACCCTGTCCGGCGGTCTCGCCGGCGTCATCTCCGTCTCGGCGGGAGCCGACGTCTACCACCCGTCCCTCGCGTACCTGCTCTCCATCTCCGGGGCCTTCCTCGCCGTGTGGAGCGGGACCTGGATCGAGAAGAAGCTGAGGCTCGACGATGCGGTCGGGGCGGTGGCCGTGCACGGGGTGTGCGGCTTCTACGGCGTGTTGCTCGTCGGCATCTTCGCCGGCGGCTACCCGACCGGCCTCAACAACGTCGAGAGCTCGTTGGGGGGGCAGCTGATGGGGATGATGGCGTTCCTGCCGCTCGCCTTCCTGCCCGGCTACCTGATCAGCTTGGCGCTGAAGAAGATGAATCTGCTGCGCGTGCCGCCGGAGGTGGAGCTCGAGGGCCTCGACCTGGCGGAGTTCGGGCAG
>VGCB01000095.1 GCA_016870235.1 Actinomycetota bacterium
GCCGACGACGAGGCCCTCCGGGAACGGGTCGTCGTGTTGCAGCACGTACTTCGCGTAGCCGGTGATCCAGCCGCGCCCCGTCAGCTCGGGGACGACGGCCGGCACGCCGCCGACGGTCGTCTCCTCCACGATCCTCCCGACGTACAGCGTCCCAGTCACGCTCTCGTGGCGGAACGACTCGCCGACCGCAAGACGTCCTTGGGCGTGCAGCGTCGCCATCCGCGCGCAGGTGCTTGTGCCGCAGGGTGCACGATCCATCGAGCCGCTCGCGATCACCGAGACGTTGCGTGCCGTGTTCTGAGAATCGCGCGGCGGCCCGTACAGCATCGTTCCCTCGATCACGTTGACGGCCGGCTGCTCCGGGTGCGCCAGCGCCGGCAGCTGCTCACGCACGGCCGCGAGGATCGCGAAGGTGGCCGTCTGCAGGTCGCGTCCCTCTCCGGCCTCGAGCGCGAACCCGAGCGCAGCGCCGTCGACTTGCGCCCAGATCATGCCGCCGTAGGCGACGTCCGTGACCACCGTCCCGTAGCCCGTGACCTCGACCGGCACGCCTGTCGCCAGCGGCAGCGACGGCACGTTCGCGAACGTCACCCCGCGGACGCGCCCGCCCTCGCAGTCCGCCCGGACCCGCACGAGGCCGGCCGGCGTCTCGAGCGTCAGACGCGTGACCGGCTCGGTCATCGGCACCACGCCCGTCTCCAGGAGCACGGTGACCACGCAGATCGTGTTCGAGCCGGACATCGTCGCGTAGAGATCGGAGTTCTCGAGGATGACGAAGCCGGCGTCCGCCTTGGGATCGGTCGCGGGCAGGACGATGTTGGCGCATGCGGCCGGGAATCCGCGCGGCTCGCGCAGCATCAGCTTCCGGAACCAGTCGACGTTCTCCTCGACGTAGCGCATCTTCTCGAACATCGTCGAGCCGGGGATGTCGAGCGCCCCGACCCCGCCGAGGACGACGCGTCCGTGCTGGCCCTCGGCATGCGCGTCGACGGCGTCGACCGAGAAGCGGACGCTCACATCACTTCTCCCACCCGACCGGCGTCCAGCCCTCGGGCGGCTCGCGCCTGGGCAGTGGGGTGATGTTGACGACGAAGCCCTTGCTCTCGCCTGCACGCTGCTGGCGCCGCTCGGCGATCCGCCAGCCCGACGCCGTCCGCACGAAGCGGTCGAGGTAGATCGCGTAGAGGATCGCCTCGTCGCCGTCCGCCTTCTCGTGCCAGGCGATGATCCCGCTCCGGACGACGGCGGCGTCGGCGCCGTCGAAGTGAATCAGGATGTTCGAGAGGTGATGGGACGACCGCTTGTAGCGCCAGAGCCGCTCGAGCGCCTGCCGCAGATCGGCCGACCCGCGATGCCGGAGCCGGTCCTCGGGCCCGTACTCGACGAGGCAGTCCTCGGTGAAGAGATCGAGCAGCACGTCGAGGTCCATCTCGTCGAGCGCGCGGCAGTACTCATTGAGCACGTCCTCGATCGCGTGGCGGTCGAGGAGCTGCTGGAGCGCGTCCGTCATCGATCAGTCCTCCTCGAGGTCGTAGATGTCGTCGCCGTCGGCGAACGCCGGTCCGTTGATGCAGAGGTACGTCATCTGCCCCTCGAACGCGTACACGACCCCGCGCGGGATCACGACCGTGTCGCCCGCAACCGCCTCGAACGGCCTCTCGTCGCCGACGGTGAACGAGGCGGACCCCTCGAGGAGGTAGTAGACACGGGTTGAGCTGTCCGTCCGCAGCGGCCGGTGGAGGCCGTCCAGCCGGATCCACGTCATCGAAAGGTCGCCGCCGTGCGAGGCACGCGAGACGAGCGGCCGCATCGAGACCGCGTTCTCCGGCTCGTGCACCTCCGTCACCTCGGCGAGCCTGATCCGGTGCTGGGTCATGTCCTCACCATCCCGAAGAGCCAGCGCCGCTGACCTCGCAGCGGCTCGATGTGCAGATGCCGGCCTGCGTAGCGCTCGAGGTAGCGCCAGCCGAAGCTCACGAGCAGGACGACGCCCACGTAGATCGCGGCCGCCGCGACGTAGAACTCGAACGACCGCGAGTAGTACTGCGCCCACGTCTGGCTCTCGCGCAGGAGTTCGGAGACCCCGACGAGAGCGAGGATCGAGGTGTCCTTGATGATGTCGACGAAGATGTTCCCGGTCGCCGGCAACGTGATTTGGATCGCCTGCGGCGCCTGGATCCGCGCCATCGAGGTGACGGGCCCGAGGCCGAGCGCCGTCGCCGCCTCGCGCTGCCCTTCCGGGATCGCGTCGAAGCCGGCGCGGAAGATCTCCGCCATGTAGCCGCTGTTCAGGAGCGTCAGCGCGAAGATCCCGGTCGGGATCGGGTCGAGCCGGATGCCCGTGCCCGCCGCGAGCCCGTAGAAGAGCCAGAGGATCAGCACGTAGAGCGCGATCCCGCGACACGCCTGGATCAGCAGGAAGCCGAGCGCGTTGATCGGTCGCAGCCGGGAGCGGCGCATCGTCGCGAGGAGGAGCCCGCCGACGACGGACAGCAGCATCGAGATGACCGCGACGTACAGCATTGTGCCGATGCCCGAGAGCAGCCGTTCGCGCTGATCCCACACCGGGCCGAAGTCGAGGGACGCGAGGAGTCCGCTCATCGGTAGCCCCGTGACAGGCGCCGCTCGACGATGCTGCCGACCGCCGAGGCCACGAGCGTGACCGCGATGATGATCACCGCCGCAGCCGTGTAGAGCTCGAACGGCCGGTACTGCTCCGCGGACACGACCTGCGCGACGTGGAACATGTCGGCCATCGCGATCACCGAGAGCAGGGTCGCTCCCTTCAGCAGCGCCACGAAGATGTTCACCGACGGCGGCACCGCCGTGCGGAGCGCCTGGGGGAGGAGCACGTGCGCGAACCCCTGCGCGCCGGTGAGCCCGATCGCCGAGCCTGCCTCGCTCTGCCCTTGCGGCACTGCCTGCAGGGCGGAGCGGTAGATCTCGGCCATGTACGCCGAGCCGGTGAGGCCGAGCGAGAGGAAGCCGGCCTGGAAGGCGGAGAACGTGACGACGCCCTGCTCGGCGAGGCTGTAGTAGAGGAGGAAGATCACGATCAGGAGCGGGATCCCGCGCGCGAGCGCCAACCACATGACGGCAGGAACGGTGAGGAGCGGCGTCCGTGCCGTCCGCATCAGCGCGATCGGCAGGCCGAGCGCCGCTGCGAGCCCGAACCCGGCCGCCGTCACCTCGAGCGTGATGAGGAGACCCCGCCCGAGCTCGCCGGAGTGATCCCAGATGATCTCCCACGCGAACTCGGCGACGAACATCTACTCCTCCTGCGCGATCGACCGCAGGAACTGGCGCGTCCGCTCGTGCGACGGCGACCGGAACGACTGCGGCGTGCCCTGCTCGACGATCCGGCCCTCGTCCATGAACACGATCCGGTCCGCGACCTCGAGCGCAAAGCGCATCTCGTGCGTGACGACGAGCATCGTCATCCCGCCCGCGGCTAGGTCGCGCATGATCTGGAGGATCCCGCTTACGAGCTCGGGATCGAGAGCGGACGTCGCCTCGTCGAAGAGCATCAGCTTCGGGTCGAGAGCCAGTGCCCTGGCGATCGCGACGCGCTGCTTCTGACCGCCCGAGAGCTTCTCTGGGTAGACGCTCGCCTTCTCCGGAATGCCGACCTTCTCGAGCTCCGCCATCGCTCGGGCCCGCGCGTCGGCGCGGGAGAGGCCGCGCGTCTTGCGGAGCCCGAGCGCGACGTTCTCGAGCGCGGTCAGGTGCGGGAAGACGTTGAAGAGCTGGAACACCATCCCGATCTCGGCGCGAAGCGCGGTCAGCCGGCGGGCCTCGGCGCGCCCCAGGAACGGCACCCAGCGGTGCACGACCGGTGGCGCGTAGACCTGGCCGTCGAAGGCGATCGTGCCCTCGTTCGGCGGCGCGATAAAGTTGACGCAGCGAAGGAGCGTGCTCTTGCCGGAGCCGCTCGGGCCGATGATGCAGACGACCTCGCCGCGGACGACCTCGAGATCGGTGGGATGGAGGGCGGTGAAGTCGCCGAAGCGCTTTTGGACCCCACGGAGCTCGAGGAGCGGTCCGCCGTCGCGCCCGGCGACCGCGGCCTCGTCTGTCTGCTCGGTCACCGCGGACACGGTATCGCGGGTCGCGCGCCGAGGCTGGTTGCCGGCGCGAAGGGTGACGCCGGCAACCAGCGCTCGTTCGCGCGTTCTACGAGAGCCAGGGGTCCCGGACGGGCGGCGAGGTGAGCCCGAACTTCCGGAGGTCCTTCGCCACGAACTTTTCCCACAGGGACGCCAGCGTCAGGTCGTACGCCTTGTTCTGCAGGAAGGTGGTGATGAACGCGGCGAGCGTCGGGTTCCCGTGGGGCACGTAGTAGGTGTCCCAGGCATTGAACACGGGCGTCGAGCTGACGATCCGGAGCCCCTTGCCGGCCGCCTCGGCGACGGCGTAGTCGCCGAGGAAGACGAAGTCGGAGCGGCCCGTCGAGACGTCGGCGAGCGCGGCCGGATCGTTCGGGAACTCCTTCAGCTTCGCCTTCGGGAAGAAGAGCTTCGCTCCGAGCGCTTGGACGGTGCCCGTGACGGCCGCGATCGTGTACTTGCCGTTGTTCGCGAGCTCGTTCCTCTTCAGGTTGAGCCCCTTCTTCTGGAAAATGTAGGCGGGCTCGAGCATGGACGGCGCCGAGGCGAACGTGACGCGAAGCGCGCGGGCGGGGGTGTTGATCGCCGTGATCCCGGAGATGTCGAACCGGCCGGCGGCGAGGGCGGCGAACGTCTCCGAGAACGGCACCTCGACCCAGGTGACCTCGGCTCCGAGCTCCTTCGCCAGGAGCTTCGAGACCTCGATGTTGAAGCCGGTCGGCTCGTTCGTCGCCGGATCCTTGTACTGCAGGGGCTTGAAGGTCGGGTCGATGCCCATCCGCACCTTGCCCGACTTGACGATCTTGTCGAACAGCGCGTCTTCCGCAACCGCCCGGCGGGTTCCCGCAGCCGTGGCGCTGCCGCTGAGCGCGCCCACGCCGACCGCCGCGGCGGCGCCTCCCACGAGGAGCTTGCGGCGGGATGTCCTCCCGTGCCGGGTCACGTCGTCGGTGCCCATTGCATCAACCCCTTCCGTGATATTCCAAAGAGATAGGAATCATATTTCTCGGACGCGCGCTGTCAAGAAACGTGGGCGGGCTATGCGAGCTGCTCAGCTCGACTGCCGGCGCAGCACCTCCCACGCCAGCCGCACGTCGTCCTCTGTCGTCCGCGCGTTGCCGATCGCGAGCCGCAGCACGTAGCGGCCGTCGAGCTTCGTGTGCGAGAGGAAGACCTCGCCGGAGGCGTTGACGCGCTCGAGCAGCCGCTCGTTCTCCTCGTCCGAGGCGTCGCGGCGGAAGCACACGAGCGAGAAGTGCCGAGGCGCAACGACCTCCCAGCCGGGCTCCTCTTCCACCCAGCGCTCGAACAGCGCCGCGAGCCGGATGTGCTCGCGCAGGAGCGCGCGGAGACCGTCGGCGCCGTAGCAGCGCAGCACCGCCCAGAGCTTCAGGGCGCGGAACCGCCGGCCGAGCACTTGCGAGTACTCGCTGAGGCTGACGACGTCCTCGGAGACACGGAGGTACTCGGGGATCAGGCTGAACGCGTCGCGGACGTCGTCGGGTCGCCGCGTCAGGAAGACCGAGCAACCCTGAGGGACGAGCAGCCACTTGTGCGGGTTGACGACGATCGAGTCCGCGCGTTCCCAGCCGGCGAAGAATGGCTGCAGCTCCGGCACGACTGCCGCCGAGCCCGCGTAGGCGGCGTCGACGTGGAGCCACACGCCGGCAGCGGCGCAGTCGTCCGCCATCGCGCCAACCGGATCGAGCGAGGCGCAGCTCGTCGTCCCGAGCGTCGCCACTGCCGCGCAGGCCTCCTCGAGGTCTAGAAGGTCGGGACGCAACCGGTACTCGGCGTCCGCGGGGATCTTGCGCAGCTCGAGCTCGAGCAGGCGCGCCGCCTTGTCGACCGACGAGTGCGCGTGCTCGGAGCAGACGACGACACGGCGGTCGGGACGGGCGGCGCGGGCCGCGGCGAGCGCGTTCATCGTGCTCAGCGACGCCGCGTCCTCAATCTGCCCGTGCCAGCCCGGAGGCAATCCGATCAGCTGCCGCAGCCAGTCGAGGGTCACCTCCTCGAGCTCCTGCAGCGCGGGGGAGGCACGCCAGAGGATCCCGACCTGGTTCAGCGTCGCGATCAGGAGCTCGGCCAGGATCGCCGGCTCGGAGCCGGTCGTCGCGAAGTACGCGAAGAATCGAGGGCTCTGCCAGTGCGTGAGGCCCGGCATCAGGATCGTGTCGAGATCGCGGAGAAGGTCGTCGAATGGCTCGGCGGCGGCGGGCGGCGTCGTCGGGAGCGCGCCACGGATCTCGCCCGGCTCGACGGTGGCGAGCACCGGCAGCTCGCGGAGGCGACGAAGGTAGGCCGAAGACCAGGCAAGAACGTCGGGGCCGTGCTCGTCGAGGAAGTCACCGTCGCGTGCCATTCGCCCTCCTTGATGTACCAGTGAAATCCGACGTGTATCCTACGTCCCTCTCGGACGATCGGAGGCGACCGTGATCAAGGTGCTGTGGTTTCTCAAGCGCGCCGACCATCTGACGCTGGACGAGTTCCGGACGTGGTGGGTCGAGAGTCATTCGAAGGAGATCGTCGCCGACCAGGCCCCGTATCTGAAGCGGTACACGATCAAGATCCGCGAGAACGAGGACACGCTCACCGGCAAGCCGGTCGACGAGCCCGACTGGGACGGCGTCGCCGAGCAGTGGTTCGAGGACGAGGCCGGCTTCAACGCCGTCTACGGCCGCGCCGACCGGCCGACCCGGGCCGACACGCTCGCCCACACGAGTGGCTTCCAACGGCTCGTCGTCCGCGAATGGGAGATCGATTGCGACGTGTGATCGTCACGGGCGGCTCGGGTGGGATCGGCACCGCGATCGTCGACTCGTTTCTCGCCGACGGCTGCCACGTCGTCGACATCGACATCCGCCCGCCGCGCGAGCGCGGCAGCTACGACGGGAGGCTCGACCACGTCGAGGCCGATCTCACCGACGTCGCTTCAGCCGAAGCCGGCTTCGCCGCCGCCGACGGCCTCTTCGAGAGTAGGAGCCCCGAGGTGCTCGTCTGCTGCGCCGCCATCTCCAAGGCGCACCATGCGCTCGACGTCGCGATCGAGGACTTCGACCGCATCCTCGCCGTCAACGTCCGCGGCACGTTCCTCGCCTGCCAGCTCGCGGGCCGCCGGATGCGCGACGGGGGTGCCGGCGGCCACATCGTCGTGATCACGTCGGTCGCCGACGCCGTCGCGTTTGCGGGCGAGCCCGTGTACGGGATTACGAAGGGCGCGCAGTGGTCGCTCGTGCAGGCGCTCGCGATCGAGCTCGCGCCGTGGGGGATCGCGGTCAACGCCGTCGCCCCGTTCGCGATCGAGGTGCAGAGCTACGGGATGGCGTCCACGCGCGACGTCCACGACGCGAAGGCGCAGATGCTCGCGCGGACGCCGGCGGGGCGGCTCGGCTACCCGGGGGAGGTTGCGAGCGCAGTGCAGTTCCTCGCGCAGGCGAGCTGGGTGACGGGGCAGCGGCTCGTGGTCGACGGCGGCTACCTCGCCACGGGCGTCGCGTATCCGGCCTCGTACGCGGGCACGCGGGCCGCCGTCTGACCGGCGTGCGGACGGCGGTCGTCACCGGCAGCGCGTCCGGCATCGGGGCCGCAACGGTGGCAGTGCTCGAGCGCCGAGGCGACCGTGTGATCGGGGTCGACCTGCGCGACGCGGACGTGGTCGCCGACCTCGGCACGAGGGAGGGGAGGACGGAGGCCGTCGCCGCCGTGATCGAGGCGAGCGGAGGCACGGTCGGCGCGGTCGTCGCCTGCGCGGGCGTCGGCAGCTTCCAGGCCGATCAGGCGACGATCGTCCGCGTCAACTACTTCGGGACGGTCGAGATGATCGATGGACTGAGGCCGCTCCTGGCCAGGAGCGCCGCCCCGGCCGCGTGCGCGATCGCATCCGTCGCGATGCTCTTCGAGCAGGACGGCGCGCTGACCGAGGCGTGCCTCGCGGGCGACGAGGACGAGGCCGTCGCGCGCACGAGCCCAGGCGGGCGCACGGCCTACGCGAGCTCGAAGCGGGCCGTCGCCCGCTGGGTGCGTCGCACCGCGCCGACTGTCGCGTGGGCAGGAGCGGGTATCTGCCTCAACGCGATCGCTCCTGGCGTGGTGCGGACGCCGAT